>LJCR01000999.1 GCA_001399705.1 Kouleothrix aurantiaca | reverse complement strand
GGCATGCGCACGTCCATTGTCACAATATCGGGCCGAAGCTCCTCGACCATCGCGATGGCTTCGCGGCCGTTGCGCGCCTTGCCGACAACCTTAAGCGCCGGGTCCTGTTCAAGCAGGCCGGCAATCACTTGCCGCATCAGCGCGGAGTCGTCAACAATAAGAATGCGAATTGGTTCGCTCATGGGTGCCCGTTTCGAAATGTGTCGTGCCAGTTTTTGTGCCAGCCAGCTTTGAAGCGACGGCTAGCTATTGCCGAGGGGCCTCCCCCGACTTCCGATATGTCGCCGAGCCGCACTGCTGGCGCAAGCACGCCAGCGCAACGACTTACTGCATTTCAAGAATATGTTTCACGCGATTGGGTAAATTGAGCAGGTCAATATCTTTGTTGAGATAGTCGTCCACGCCAGCTTCAAATGCTGCGTGCTTATCATCGCTCGATGTTAACATGATTATACGCAATTCATCGAGGGCTGGATTATCGCGCAGCCGGCGGCATACTTCGTAGCCGTCGATACCAGGCATCTGCACATCCAGTACCATCAAATCCGGCATTTCTTCTGCGATTTTTTCGAGCGCTTCCTCGCCACTATGGGCCAGGCGTACATCGTAGCCATACATGCTCAGCCGCATTTTGACAATGTCGGTCACTAGCTTGCTATCGTCAACGACAAGGATTTTTTCAGACATGTTGTGCTCCAGTGGGGTGAGGCGAAACCGGTTTCGCCTCAGCGCGAAGGGCGGTTATGCGAGAAGCTGCTGGACTGTTTCAAGCAAGCTGTTTTGATTGAACTGGCTTTTGACAATATATGCCTGTGCGCCAACCTCCAGCCCGCGCCGGCGATGCGTTTCGGAAGCGAGGCTGGTGACAATAATAACCGGCAGGTCGGCCAGGCCAAGCTCGGTTCGGATCGTATTGGTGAGCAAAAATCCGTCGACGCGCGGCATTTCAACATCGCTCACTACAAGATCGTAGGATTCGCTTCTGAGTTTGTCAAGGGCATCGAAGCCATCAATTGCTGTTGTCACCTGGTAGCCGGCTGATTGCAGGATCGAGCGGATCAGCTCGCGGGTGGTGAAGGAATCATCGGCCACCAGCAGGTGGGCCTGGCGGCGCTGCGAAACGCGCTCGGCCGGTGGTGCGGTGAGCGTCATTCCACGCGCGGTGTGCAGCAGCTCGCTCGGGTTGATCAGCAGGATCAGCCGGCCATCACCAAGCTGGATCGCGCCGCTGAAACGGCGCTGCTTTTCAAGCAGTGGCCCGAGTGGTTTCACCACCACTTCGCGCTCGTCGATCAGGCGATCGACCAGCACTGCCAGCGGGCGCTGCGTACCAACCAGCACGGCGGGCATGCGCTGCCGCGTGGGCAGCGGGCGCGCGCCGCCAACATCGAGCAGATCGGCCAGGCGCAGCAGCGAGGCGAGCCGGCCATTGTGCGGCAGCATGGCGCGCCCTTCGACGGTTTGCAGGCGCTCGGCATAGACCCAGGTGCTGCCCTGGCAGCCCGAGGCGGGCAAAGCGAAGAGCTGCTCGCCGACTTCAACCAGCAGCACGCGCGTGGTCATCAGCGTCAGCGGCAGCGAGAGCGTGATGATCGTGCCGTGCTCGGGTGATGACTCGATCTGGACCTGGCCGCCAAGCTCGATGATGTTGGTTCGCACGACATCCATGCCCACGCCGCGGCCAGAAATGTCGGTGATCATCTGGGCCGTGCTGAAGCCCGGCAGAAAGATTAGATCGAGCGCTTCCTGGTCGGTCAGGGCGGCGGCCATCTCGGGGGCAAAGAGGTTTTTTCGCACCGCTGCCTCGCGCATGTTCGCAGGCGACATGCCGCGGCCATCGTCGTGCACGCGCACCTGGGCGAATGCGCCCATTGCCTGCGCGCTCACGCGGATGGTGCCTTTGCGCGGCTTGCTCTTCTGCTCGCGAGCGTCTGGCGCTTCGATGCCGTGATCCACCGCATTGCGGATGAGATGCAGCAAGGGGTCGTTCAGCGCCTCGATGATTTTGCGATCCAGCTCGGTTGTTTCGCCTTCAAGCACAAGGTCGATTTCTTTGCCGGTTTCGTGGGCGAGCTCGCGAACGGCGCGCGGCAAGGTTGCAAAAATCGTCGAAATTGGCAGTAGGCGCGCCGACATCACTTCCTGCTCGAGATCTTCGATAATCTGGTTGGTTTGGTTGACATGCTGGCCAAATCGTTCGGTGTGCGTGCGCAGGAGCCGGCTTGCCCGTTCGCCAGTGTTCAGCGCGGTGTTGAGATGCTTGTCGAGCATTTCGCGCTGCAATGCCGAAAAACGCAGCTGCTTCAGCTCGCGCTCAAGGCCAATTAAGGCCCGCTCCTGC
>LJCR01000998.1 GCA_001399705.1 Kouleothrix aurantiaca | reverse complement strand
AGATCACCAGGCGCTGGATCTCGCTGGTGCCCTCGTAGATCTCAGTGATCTTGGCGTCGCGGAAAAAGCGCTCGACCGCGTACTCCTTCGAGTAGCCATTCGAGCCGTGCACCTGAATGGCTTTGGTCGCCGTCCACATCGCCGTCTCTGAGGCGTAGAGCTTGGCCATGGACGCATCCTTGATGTAGTCGAGATGGTTGTCCTTGCGCCAGGCCGCCTCGTAGGTCAGCAGGCGCGCGGCCTTGATGCGCGTCGCCATGTCGGCCAGCGTGAAGCCCACCGCCTGGAAATCAAGGATCGGCTTGCCGAACTGCTCGCGGATCTTGGCGTACTCGAGCGCGGCCTCGTAGGCGCCCTGCGCGATGCCAAGCGCCTGCGCCGCAATGCCGATCCGGCCCGCATTCAGGATCGTCATGGCGATTTTGAAACCCTGACCCTCAGCGCCCAGCCGCCGCCACGCCGGCACGCGGTAGTTGTCGTAGGCCATCTGGCAGGAATGCGCGCTGCGGATGCCGAGCTTGTTCTCGACCTTCACCACGCTGCAGCCGGGCGCGTGCGTGTCGATCAGGAAGGCGCTGATGCCGCGCACACCCTGCGACGGGTCGGTCATGGCCATAAGGATGATCGTGTCGGCGTGGTCGCCATTCGTCACCCAGTTCTTCACGCCATTGATCACATAATCGTCGCCGTCGCGCACGGCTGTGGTTTTCTGCGCCGCCGCGTCTGAGCCAGCGCCGGGTTCGGAAAGCGAGAATGCGCCAAGCGCGCGGCCCGAGGCCAGCGGCACCAGCAGCTCGCGCTTCTGCTCCTCAGTGCCGAACTTCTCCAGCCCGTAGCACACCAGCGAGTTGTTGACCGAGGCGATCACGCCGAGCGAGGCATCCACGCGCGACAATTCTTCGATCACAATCGCGTAGGAAATGTAGTCGAGCGCTGCGCCGCCGTAGTCTTCGCTCACAGCCACGCCCAGAAAGCCCAGCTGGCCCATTTTCTTCACCAGATCGGCGGGCCACTCCATATGTTCATCGCGCGCGGCGACGGTGGGTTTGGCTTCTTTCTCGGCGAAATCGCGCACAGCCTGGCGCAGCATCTCGTGATCTTCGGTGGGGGCAAAATTCATGGTGGGCACCTCCTTGTAGCCATCGGTGATTCTGCCAGAAGCATAGCGGCAGCAAGTTACAGCGCCGCCGCGCGCCATGATAGCACAAACGCCCGCCGCGACGGTTGCATCGCGGCGGGCGCTGGTTTGCTGGGCTAATGAAGGCGATCTAACGACAATACCTTACAAATAGCCACAAAGACTCAAAGACACCAAGATTTTATAGTATTCTGAAGCCCTTCGAGCCTTCGAGTCTTCGTGGCAATCGCTCCTATTTTCCTTGTTCGAACTAGCGGCGGCTCTCAATCGGCTCGTAGTGCACGTCCATCGGGCCAATATACTCCGACTCGGGGCGAATCAGGCGATTATCGCTATACTGCTCGTAGACGTGCGCCGTCCAGCCCGCCACGCGGCTGATCGCAAAAATCGGCGTGAACAGGTCGATCGGGATGCCCAGCGTGTAGTAGACCGACGCCGAGTAGAAATCGACATTGACCGGCAGCGGCTTGGATTCCTGCACCAGCACACGGATGCGCTCGGACATATCGTACTACTTGCGCGTGCCCGACGACTCGGCCAGATCGCGCGACAGGCGCTGCAACCACGCGGCGCGCGGGTCGTCGGCCTTGTAGACGCGGTGCCCGAAGCCCATAATCTTTTTCTTGGAATTGATCGCGCCGCGAATATACTGGTCGACCCGGTCGACCTGGCCGATCTCGCGGAGCATGTGCATCACCTGCTCGTTCGCGCCGCCGTGCAGCGGGCCTTTGAGCGTGCCAATCGCGGACGTAATTGCCGAGTGGAGGTCGGAAAGCGTCGAGGCGGTGATGCGCGCCGAGAAGGTCGAGGCGTTCAGCCCGTGGTCGGCATGGAGGATGAGGCAGGTATCGAGCACTTTGGCGGACGTCTCGGGCGGCTCTTTGCCGGTGAGCATGTACAGGAAGTTGGCCGCGTGGCTCAGCGTAGTGCTCGGCAGGATCGGCCACTGGCCCTTGCGGATGCGATCCCAGGCTGCCACAATCGTCGGCATCGAGGCGGTCAGGCGGATGGACTTCTGGACGTTCGCCTCCAGCGTGTTGTCGAGGTCGTCGGGGTCGTAGGCGGAAAGCGCCGAGACGGCGGTGCGCAGCACCTCCATGGGCGAGGTTTTTTTAGGCAGCGACATCAGCAGGGCGAGGATTTCGTTGGGAATCTGGCGATTATTGCAGAACTTCGTCTGGAAGCTGCTGAACTGGCTCTGCGT
>LJCR01000997.1 GCA_001399705.1 Kouleothrix aurantiaca | reverse complement strand
CCGCTGCATGTGGCCGATGTTGCGCAGGTGGCGGGTGTTTCCGAGCGCACGCTGGCGCGGCGCTTTGCCGACGAGGCGGGCATGCCCTGGCGCGAGTTTCTGCTGCGCGCCCGCATGATTCGCGCGATGGAGCTGCTGGCCAGTAGCGCGCAGGCGCTGGCCGAGGTAGCGTACAGCACAGGCTTCGAAAGCGTCAGCGCGTTCAGCACGGCCTTCCGGCGCTTCAGCGGCGAAACGCCGGCCAGCTACCGGCGGCGCGTGGCGGGTGCGCCTTCGGCGCAGGGGGTGGGGGATGGGAGATAGCGCATAGAGAGGAAATACGACGCACTACGCACTACAAACAAGGGCGTAGTGCGTAGTGCGTAACTTGTCTATGGCTTCTGCGCCCCAATGCCTGAAAACTGCAATCTTCGTGTCTTCGTGCCTTTGTGGCAAACAGGTTTCCCCTACTTCGCCCATTCGGGGAAGGCTTCTTCGCCGCTGGTGTGGAAGAAACGCACGCCGCCCGGCGCGACCAGCATCCACTCGGCCGGCTCGCTGCCGGTGTTGCTGATCTGGTGAGGCGTGTTGGCAGGCACAATCGCGGTGTCGCCGGCGGCCAGTGCCACCCCTTCGCCCGCTACCGTCAGCGTGACGGTGCCACTCAGCAGTGTCATAGCCTCTTCCTGATCGTGGGTGTGCGGCGGGTTGCCACCACCCGGCTGCACGCGCTGGCGCACAATGCTGAGCGCTGTAGCGCCGTGGCTCGGCGTAGCGATGGCGGCGGAGGCGTTGCTGCCCGGCGTGGGGATGTGATTCAGGTCGGCATATCGGCGGATAATCATGGCTGTGCTCCTTTCGGCCGCCCATCTGGCGGTGAAGCGATCATAGCCCGGCGCGTGCCTGGTGTCTTGCGCGATCCTGTCAGCTTTATGCGCGATTCTGCCAACGTCAGTCGGCTTGCTCGCGCGCCAGTTGACTCAAATGGACAAGCTGTGCTATGCTTCAGAAAGAATTAGTTCAATCTGGTTTGAATGATTATGCGCCAGCCCCCGCCAACTATTTTCAAGCTGCTCGGCCACGACGTGCGCTGGCAGATTGTGCGCGCGCTGGCGCGCGGCGACTGCCGGGTTGGCGACTTGTGCAGCGCGCTTGCGCAGCCCGCCAACCTGCTTTCGTACCACATGGGGCAGCTGCGCGCCGCCGCGCTGGTGCGCGAGCGCCGCAGCGACGCCGATGGCCGCGACAGCTACTACCAGCTCGATCTCCTTCGGCTGCGCGAGCAGGTGCGCGCGGCCGGGCTTGCGCTGCACCCGGCCCTGCTTGGCGGCGCGCCGGGTGCGGCAGGCAGCGCCGGGCAGCGGCGGGTGCTGTTTCTGTGCACCCAGAACAGCGCGCGCTCGCAAATGGCCGAGGCGTTGCTGCGCGCCCATGGCGGCGGGATGGTGGCGTGCAGCGCGGGCAGCCAGCCTTCCGAGCTGCACCCCGCCGCACAGCGCGCGCTTGAGCGCGCCGGGTTCAGTGTGGCTGGCCTGCGCGCAAAGCACCACAGCGAGTTTGCCGGCCAAGCGTTTGATTACGTGGTGACGATGTGCGACCGCGTGCGCGAGCAGTGCCCGCCCTTCGCGGGCGGGGCGGCCCACCTGCACTGGAGCATTGCCGACCCTGTGGCACAGGGGGACGACCAGGCGTTCGATCGCACGCTGCGCGAGCTGGCAGCGCGGATCGCCAATTTTGTAGCAGTGGTAGATTGGGAGGAAGAGCATGAAACAACGCGCACTGATCCTGTGCACCGCGAACTCGGCCCGCTCGCAGATGGCTGAAGGCTTGCTGCGCGCGCTGGCCGATGATCGCTTCGAGGTGTTTAGCGCCGGCACGCGCGCCACGCAGGTCAACCCGTTTGCCATTCAGGCCATGCAGCTGCGCGGCATCGACATCAGCGGCCAGCGCTCGAAGGCCCTGACCGAATACCTTGCCGAGCCGTTCGATTATGTGATCACGGTGTGCGACAACGCCGCCGAGAACTGCCCGCTCTTTCCCGGCCCGGCCCAGCGCATCCACTGGGGCTTCCCCGACCCGGTCGCCGCCGAAGGCAGCGATGCCGACCGGCTGGCGGCGTTTGTGACGGTGCGCGACGCGATCGAGGCGCAATTGCGCGAGTGGCTGGCGTAGGGTGTTTCCAAAACACGTTCCACAGAATGGTAGCTGGATGCTTGGAAGCGCTTTGCCTTCGTTAGGAAAGAGCGCTGGCGGCATAGCAAGCTGATCTTGCCATGCCCCGCCTGATGTGCGAGGTGCGTGTGCTTTGCCAGGTATCCCTGGCTGCGATGGGCATAAGCAGCTTGTTCCCTGCTGTCTTCTTG
>LJCR01000995.1 GCA_001399705.1 Kouleothrix aurantiaca | reverse complement strand
GCTTCGCTCTATTTCCGGATATGCGCCCTTGCTCGGAAATTTTGAGTGTTCGATACGTTAACAATATCGCCAAGATGCTCGTCATACCTGAAACACTTATTCCTGAAAGCGTGATCCATTGATCATCTGTCATTCTCAACTCCTTCATGTATGTGATAGAAAATATACGCCTTTTCGCGGATAAAGTTTCGAAACGATTCGCATATAGCTATCTCTCATCAGAATTATGAGTGGCCTTTTTGCTTCGCTGTTTTAGAATGCACTATTCAGAGAGCAAGCGTTTGGGAGGCTTACAAATCACGTAGACTTGCTATAGTCATTTTGCTGAAAGTGATCTTTTGCCTCTGGCCCAACACGCGCTTGCAGCGGACGCCGCTTCGCGTCGAGCGAGATCGTGCGTTTTTCAGCGTTAGTTTCTGCTACAATGTCTGTACGATCTATCGGTGGCGGCGCCGCTAAAGCGCAACCCGTTGGGTTGCTAAACCGGCACCACTCCTCTAAAAGTCCTATCATTTGGAGTCACCTTGACACCATACCCAAGCGCAAAAAGTGTTCTCAGTGTTGGCAATCAGCTTCTCGATGGTCCTCGTGCAATACTTCCACCACCAACCGTTGACGCCTTTGGGTGGCTTGAGCCAGACCTCCGCCTAAGCTTTTGGGAAGCACCTGGTCTTACAAAAGTATCTGTTGCTCTTTTTACTGACAATACCGCCAATCGTGAAGCTGACTTTCTCCAGCCGATTATTCGTCTTGCGCAATGGGATCGTGGCTACGATATCCGAACAAAACCGCGCTGGCCGTCAATAACTGTTCAACTCGGCTACTTCCACGATGAAAAGCAGCTCCTTCAGGCTTCAATTTATCGTCTCCATCAGGCATTTGGTTTCCTTCCCTTTCTTCCATTTGGTATAGCGCGTCAGCGGGAAGTACCAAGCTTTCCGTATAGCGATGATGGCGGAAACCTTGAAATGTTTGCAAGCAATGGGGTACAGTCAGTGACTTTCACGACACCGGCACTCCCTGATGGCGATGCACTGACTACTCAATTTCACGAGGTCTTTGCTGAATTGAAAAATGCCTGTCAACCGTTTGACATGCACGAATGGCGCGAACGATATAACGATGATCTAACTAATACAACCTTTTTGAACCATTGGGACTGGGATGGAAGCGTTCCAGATGCAGGGCTGTAAACCAGCAACCCAACACGCGCTTGCAGCGGACGCCGCTTCGCGTCAAGCGAGATCGGGCTTATTTTCCGAGCCGGTATCTGCTACAATGCTTGTGCGATTTATCAGTGGCGGCGCCGCTAAAGCGCAACCCGTTGGGCGTCAGTTCATTAACGTGACTGTTCGGCGAAATGTGCAGCCAGGCTACTCTCCTCTATCGCTCGTCAATCAAATACGGCATTCTTTCAGGAGCCATTCCATGACCCCCAACATACCCTCTGCGACAAACTCACAGACCGTATACCGTCTCAAATATCGACCGCTCTTACTCTTGCTCGTAATACTCCTGCTGGCCCTTGGTATCCATGCCCTTGTTCGCGGCAGCCCACTCGTGCTTTTTCTGATCTGCTTGTTCAATGCCGGCTGGATGTTTGCCTGTGCGCAACTACTTCGTATCGTCATTTCGCCAAGCAGTATTGCCTACCATAATTCTGGTCTCTACACAATTGAGACGTCCTGGGCAAATGTCACTGGTATCCTTACACTCGAGTTCCCGCTTGTAGGCCCGATATAGTACGTCGCTTTACAGGAAGCTGCGGTGACAGGATGGACGGGCTTGGCGTGGATGCTCCCGGCTTCCGAACGTGGGCGTACAATTCCTTTAAGCAACGGCTGGGCAAACCTTTCTGAACTTGAACAGAGTATTCAGGATTATCTCGCCAAAAACCAGCCGAAGAAAGAAGATTGACGCATCGAAACCATTCACGCTTGATATGATGCTTTCAAAAGGCGTGTGTCCGAAAAAAGTCACAGAGAATCGTTGATAAGACTTGCAGAAACTGACGCCCAACACGCGCTTGCAGCGGACGCCGCTTCGCGTCGAGCGAGATCGTGCGTTTTTCAGCGCCAATTTCTGCTACAATGTGGTTGCCATTTATTGCTGCGGCGCCGCTAAAGCGCAACCCGTTGGGCGAGTCTTCGGCGAAACGTGTCCCGACCACAACCTGCACTTTCTGGTGCTTCGCCACAAGAATGCTCTGCTGCCACGAAGGAACGAATCGAACGTGGGATCAAGGCCCGTTGTGCCGCGTGACACCGTCAACGCTGTCTCAACCCTGCGTGGTACGATTGCTCGTTGTGCTGACGTGGTTCTGTTTAACGCTTGGTACACACC
>LJCR01000996.1 GCA_001399705.1 Kouleothrix aurantiaca | reverse complement strand
ATCGACGACCGGCGCGAAGAGCTGGCCACCCTGCGCGAGGAGCTTGGCAGCCCGGCCGCGCTTCAGGCCGCGCTCGACGCGCTGCTCGCCGCCCAGGGCGACGACGCGCGCGCGGAGGTGCTGGCCGCCTACCCGATTGTGCTGACCGAGCGCGCCCAGGTGGCCTTGCAATCGCTGGCGCAGGCAGCCGAGCGGCAGGGAAACCAGCAGCTTGCCAGCAATGCCGCCGCCAGCCGCGAGCTGCTGCGCACGGTGCGCGCTGGCCTGGAAGAACAGTAGGTCCGCTTTCAGCGGAGGGGTTAGGGGATGGGGAATAAGGATTGGTGATTGCACTGCTGACGTTCTTCCCTTGATGGGCGTGGTCGGTTGTCCATGGTCCGTGGTCAAAAACAGCCACGGATTTTCGAAGAAATCAGTACACACAGAATGTGAGCAGGTGGCGATGAATGCCACCTAGGTCGAGCGGGAGCAGAGCATGCTAGACTTTTTCTCGTTTCAGGTGCGGCCGCGCGTCCTTTTCCGCGCCGGCGCGCTGGCCCAGCTTGGCGCTGAGCTGGAGCGCCTTGGCGCCCGCCGCGCGCTGATTGTGGCCGACCGTGGTGTAGCCGATGCTGGCCTGGTCGAGCAGGTGCAGGCGAATATTGCCGGCGCGGCGGGCGCGTTCTACGATGTTCCTGCCGGTGGCTCGGTCGCTGCGGTGGCGCAGGGCACGGCGGCCGCGCACGACGCCGACGTGCTGGTGGCGGTTGGTGGTGGCTCCGCAATCGACACTGCCAAAGCCATCCGCCTCGTGCTCGCCGAAGGCGGCGCGCTGCGCGACCACCACGGCGCGCCACGCCTGAGTCATCCGCTCCTGCCGCTTGTTGCCATCCCCACCACCGCTGGCTCGGGCAGCGAAGTTTCGGCCTGGGCGCTGATCCGCGACGACGCAGCGCGCGAAAAGCTCTCGTTTGCGCACCCCGCGCTCGCGCCCGATCTGGCGATCCTCGACCCCGAGCTGCTGCGCAGCCTGCCCCCACAGCTCACCGCCGCCACTGGCATGCAAGCCCTGGCCCACGCAATCGAGGCGCTGGCCGGCTCCGACGCCAACCCGATCAGCGATATTCTTGCATTGCAGGCGATCGACATGATTTCCAACAACCTGCGCGACGCCACCTACGACGGCGACGACATGGGGGCGCGCGGCGCGCTGCTGATTGGCGCCTGCATCGCCGGCATGGCCTTTTCGAGCAGTGGCGGCGCCAGCCTCGGCATGGTGCACGCCGCCGCACAGGCGATTGATGGCGCGTTTGGCCTGCCGCATAGTATGCTGAATTCCGTTTTGCTGCCCTATGGCATGCAATTTAACAGCGTGGCGGTGCCCAACCGCTTTGCGCGCATTGCCCGCTATATGGGCGTGAATTCGGGTGGCCGCCCCGAGGAAGATGTGATCGCCGACGGCATCGACGCAGTGCGCCTGCTGGCCGCCGATTGCGGGCTGCCTTCGCACCTGCGCGACCTGGGCTTGCCCGAAGCGGCGATTGGCGGCCTGGCCGACGCGACGCTGGCCAACCCAGTGCTGGAAAACAACCCGCGCGCGCTTGCCGCCGAGCAGCTCGCCGATATCCTGCACGCTGCGTGGTAGCGCTCGTTGGGCGAACAAGTGAGCGGATTAGAGCGGTTTGTGCGAAAATTGCGCATACACCGAATTTACACGGTTCGCTCATGCGATTATGTGATATACCTCGTAGTATTGCCATACTTGAGGCTTTACTGACGCCTGAGTAAATTGCACCAATCCCCTGCTAGCTTTCTGCTACTGGCCTATCATAAAGTTTTTTGGTCGCTTCCGTATCTTTTTACCCCTCTTGCAGCGTTTTCTATAAATAGAGCGATCACGCTAAGGGGGGGCCGTGGATAGCAGAACGACGTTAGTCGGGGCGGATCGGCGCGCTCGTCTCACGGGAAAAGCGCTCACCATTGGCACGCTGGTCGTGCTGCTGAGCGTTCTTTATTTCGTGCTGATCAGCACTCTTGCGCCGCTTCTCGACACTTCTGCAATGCCGTTGGGCCACGTTGTGGTTACGGTGTTTGTGGCAATGCTGGTGGTGCCGCTACGCAATCGGCTGGCGGTTGGGTTTAATCGCCTGCTGCACCGCCAGTGGCAAACCAGCCAGGTGATGCTGCGCGACATTGGCGCAAAGCTTAGCCACACGCTCACGCCCGAGGGACTGGCCTTTATTTTGCTTGAAGATCTGCCGCTGCGCCTGCGTGTGCAGGGCGCGCGGCTGTGGATGCTTGAGCCGCCAGACGAGCGCGCCTTTGTGATGGTCAGCGCGCCGGGGCCAGGTGAAGGCCAGCCGC
>LJCR01000994.1 GCA_001399705.1 Kouleothrix aurantiaca | reverse complement strand
CGGATGTGCTGACCTTCCGCGAGCAGGAAATTCTCGGCCTGCTGGCGGCCGGCAAGGCCGACAAGGAAATCGCTGCCGAGCTGAACATCAGCCTCTACACCGTCAAGGCGCACGTTCGCAGCATCCTCGGCAAGCTGCAGGTCAACAATCGCCGCGCGGCCGCGCGCCACGCCCGCGAAAGCTGATCGCCCCTCGTTTCCCGGAAAAGAACTAGTTCGTTTATCCCTCCTTCTGCGCCAGCGCGAACGATGCGCCCGCCTGCGCCTGCCCGCTATCATAGCCACAACATCACCACCAACCAAAATTCAGAGATGTCGAATTGCCTGAAAGGTACGCCACGACGGCGTGCCGATTTGGATCGAACTGGTCGTTGCTTGACCGCAGGAAGGAGGCATTCCATGACCTGGACCCAAGTCTACACGCCGCTGGGGAGCCTGCTGCTCTCGGCGCTCGTGGCCGCGCTGCCGGTTGTCGTTCTGCTGGGTTTGCTGGCGCTGTTTCACGTCAAGGCGCATATCGCCGCGCTGGCCGGCCTGGCCACCTCGCTGCTGATTGCGATTGTTGTGTACGGCATGCCCGTCGAACTGGGCCTGATCACTGCCGCGTACGGCGCGGCCTACGGCCTGTTCCCGATCGGCTGGATCGTGCTGTGCGCGATCTTCGTGTACGACATTACGGTGAAGACCGGCAAATTCGAAGTGGTGAAGGAAACCATCGCCGGCATGGCCAGCGACCGGCGCATTCAGCTTCTGCTGATCGCGTTTTCGTTTGGCGCGTTTATTGAGGGCGCGGCCGGCTTCGGCACACCGGTGGCGATCTCGGCGGCTATGCTGATCGGCCTGGGTTTTGCGCCGCTGCCGGCCGCCGGCCTGGCCCTGATCGGCAACACCGCGCCGGTGGCCTATGGCGCGCTTGGCACGCCCATCCTTACGCTTGCCGCCGTCACCAAGATCCCGGCCGAAACGCTGAGCGCCATGGTTGGGCGGCAGCTGCCGCTCTTCTCGCTGATCGTGCCGTTCTGGCTGATCTGGGCGATGGCCGGCCGCAAGGCGATGTGGGAAGTCTGGCCCGCGTGCTTGACCGCCGGCCTGAGCTTTGCCGTCACGCAATTCCTGGTCAGTAACTACTTTGGCCCAACCCTGGTCGACATCGCCGGCGCGATTGTGTCGATTGTCGCAACGATTGTGCTGCTGCGCTTCTGGCAGCCGCGCACGACCTGGCGCTTCGCCAGCGACAAGGATGCCGACGAGAAGCTGCCCTACGGCGGTGGCGCGGGCCTGCCCCAGCCGAGCGCTGCGGCGATCAGCCTGCAGCCGGCCATGGCTGGCGCGGGTGCCCGTGGCCCGGTGAGCAATACCGTGAGCATTGCCGCCGCCCGCCCGAGCAATCGCGACGCCTGGCTGGCCTGGATGCCCTGGATCCTGCTGTCGGTGCTGGTGTTCATCTGGGGGCTGCCGGCGGTGAAAATCTTCTTCAATGGCGGCACCAAGGATGCGCCCAACTTCCTGGCCGGCATCTCGTCGTTGAGCTACCACGTGCCAGTGCTCGACAACGCGGTGTTCCGCAATGTGCCAGTGGTGCCCAAGCCCACGCCCGAGGCGGCCGTCTTCACCTTTAACTGGCTGTCGGCCACCGGCACCAGCCTGTTGCTGGCCGGCATTCTCGCTGGCCTGCTGCTGGGCCTGCGCCCGGGCGAGCTGCTGCGCATCTTCCTGGGCACGCTCAACCGCGTGAAAATCTCGCTGCTGACGATCGCCGCAATGCTGGCGCTGGGCTATACCACGCGCTACGGCGGCCTGGATGCCACGATGGGCCTGGCGTTTGCCAGCACCGGCGCACTGTTCGCCTTCTTCTCGCCCATCCTGGGCTGGCTGGGCGTGGCGCTCACCGGCAGCGACACATCCTCGAACGTGCTGTTCGGCAACCTGCAGCAGATCACCGCGCAGCAGATCGGCATCTCGCCGGTGCTGACGGCAGCCGCGAACAGCTCGGGCGGCGTGATGGGCAAGATGATCGACGCGCAGAGCATTGTGGTGGCGGGTGTGGCGACCGGCCAGCAGGGCGAAGAAGGCAACATCCTGCGCTACGTCTTCTTCCACAGCCTGGTGCTGGCGGCGCTCGTCGGCGTGGTGGTCTTCCTGCAGGCGTATGTGTTCACCTGGATGATCCCGGCGCTGCCGTAGGGTCGCGCGGGCGAGATGGTGGAAGCGCCCCATATGCATCAAGTAAAAAGTTAAGGAAGCTCTGTGGCATCATGGTGCTGTAAGACAACCAGAAGATACAGGAGCTTCCCATGAGTACGATACCACAGGTTTCTCAAGCCATGCACGACCTTTTGCTCACCG
>LJCR01000993.1 GCA_001399705.1 Kouleothrix aurantiaca | reverse complement strand
GGTGAGCGCGGCGATGGAGGTGCTGGGCGAGGGCGTTGGCACGCTGGGCATGCTTGCCGGCGGCGTGCTGGGCGAGCTGATCGGGCTGCGGGCGACGGTTGGTGTGGCCGTGCTGGGCATTGCGATTTCGGCGCTGTGGGCGCTGGCCTCGGGGCTACGCCACCAGCGCGCTATGCCAGAGGCGGATGCATAAACGGAGCGCCGACGCCTCAGGCTGTTGTGATAGCGCAACGCTGAGGAAGCAAAACGCAACCATACCAGCGCCACAGGCGCGTAGACTGTAGAGGGAAGCTGTTTGGGCCGCCAGGCATATTTCGATCGCTGAGATTTTCTGCGGTGATCTCTGTGTTTTTGGCGGCCCGCGTTCTTGCTCGCAGCGGTGAGATCGGTTCGGATGACATCATCGTCATCCGGCTGCATCCCGCTTGACAGATAGCGGCAGCTACAGTACAACATAGCCGCATACATTCATGACGAGGCGGGTGTGCAGCAACACAGGCACAAGCAAGGGTTCGCGCAGCTCGTGCGCCGATGGCGCGCCTGGCGTGCCTTTGTGCGCGGCAAGCATGCCCTGCTCGCGCTGGGCCTTGCGGTGGGCCTGGGGCTCGCTGGCCCGCTGCTGTGCATGTTCCACTGCGACATCTGGATGCCGCTTATGAGCCATAGCTCGGCGGCGCACCAGCACCACCACCATATGATGAACGGCCACGCGATGGACGACGCGGCGATGGCTGCAATGCCCGGAATGGCGCACGCAGCCAGCGCGGCGCAGCCGCCCACCGATCAGGCCCAGCCCAGCGCTACCTGTTCTGTGCTGATGCCCGGCGGCACGTCCGACGGCGTGCCCATGCCGCCCTCGCCGGTGTATGAGCTGCTGACAGTGGCGATTGCCGGCGTGGTGCTGCTGCTGCTGTTCGGCCAGCGTGCGTACCTTGCGCCACCCGGCGACCCGCCCACACTGGCATATTCCCCACCCCTGCGCCCCCCAATCGGCTGCGCTGCCTGACGCGCGCCCGCGCCGCTGCATGTGCGCTGCGCACCTGCGGCCGCCTGTTCACGCACTCCACCTGCTTGTACGCGCGAAGCTGTGGGCTTCTGCGCCCGGCGCTGCCATGCGCCTGGCCCGAAGCTGGCGGCCATGCGGCGCGGGCTGGCTGATCCCTGCTTTCATCAACTTCGCCCGATGGGTTACTGCTGGGCATTGTGCTCAGAAGAATAAACGAATCGTTTCAGGAGGAACCACACCTATGAACCGACGGATTGCTCTTGCCCTGGCGCTTGCCGTTGCGCTCAGCCTGGCGCTATTTGGCACCGCTGCCGCCCACGCCAAGCTGGTCTCGTCCACCCCGGCGGCTGGCACAAAGCTCACTGCCGCGCCGGCCAAAATCACGATCGTGCTGAGCGAGGAAGTGTCGGAAAAAGAAACCGACAGCTACTTCGTGGTGACGAATGAGCAGGGCACAGAGGCTGGGCGCGGCAAGCTCGACAATGCCGACATCGACCACAAGACCTTGAGCGGCACGCTGAATAGCGGCGCCGGCGACGGCGTGTATACCGTGACCTGGTACGCCCTGACGCCCGACGACAATGGCAAGAGCAGTGGCAGCTTCACCTTTGGCGTGAACAAAGACCCCGGCGCGCAGCCCACCGCCGCGCCGCACGACGAAGCAGAGCCCACCGCCGCCAGCGCGGCCCAGCCAACTGCCACCGGCAGCGCAGCCCAGCCCACCGCAGCCGCCGCGCACGACCACGACGCCGAGCCGGGCACGCTGCCGAAAACGGGCGCAGGCGACACGCCGCTGGCCGGGATCTTCCTGGTGGTGGCGCTGCTGCTGGTGGCTGGCGGCCTTGTGCTGCGCCGCAGCCGGAACAGCGCCCGCTAAGAACATTGATCCGCCCTGGCGCTGCCATTGCGCCAGCGCCAGGGCGGCGCACCGAGTGACGAAGACCATGATCCACCAGACACGCAAGCGAATACATGCGACCGCAGCCACGCTCCGCGCGGCCCTGCGGCGCTGGCTGCGCCCGGCCACGCTGCTGCTGCTGGTGGTGATCTTCGCGCTGGCCGAACCGCTGATCTGTATCATCCACTGCCAGCTTGCCATGCCGGCGCAGGCGCACCAGCACCATCAGCACAGCGCTATGGCGCATGCCGCAGCAGGTGGCACACACGCCCAGGCAGGCAGCGCCGCCTTTGAGCCGCAAGCGCAATCGGGCGTTGGCACGCCCTGGTGCTTTGCAAACCTCAGCCCGGCCGGCTCCGCGCCCGATCAGTTCGTGCCTTCCTCGCCGGTGCACGAAGTTGTGCTGGCGACGGCACTGGCGCTGCTGCCCTTCATGCTATCG
>LJCR01000992.1 GCA_001399705.1 Kouleothrix aurantiaca | reverse complement strand
CCGACTACCTCGTGCATATCGATCAGGGCGACTGTGGCGGCAACCCGAACCCGAGCCACCCGAACGAGTGCGTGCTCGACGACGGCAGCATGTACACGCCGCCAATCGCCCAGCCGAACGCGAACTACCACCCCGAAAAGCGGCTGCTGTACTACAAGGCTGGTGTTTCGACCAACGGCATGGCCGAATACACCGCGCCAACCTTTGGCGGCCAGATGCTGGGCAACATCATCTCGGCCACCTACGCCGGCAACCAGAGCGTGCGGCGCGTGGTGCTCGCGCCCGACGGCAAGACGGTGGAGTTTGAAGAAGATCTGGGCATCTTCAACCAGCCGCTCGACGTGGCAGTGGCCCCGGATGGCGCGATCTACGTGGCCGAGTATGGCGGCAACACCATCCAGGTGATGGAGCCAAACCCCACATTGAAGGACACTGGCCTGTGGAACACGCAAACGCCGCTGCCCATCCCAACGCAGGAAATCGGCACCGTGGCATGTAATGGCAAGGTCTATGTGGTGGGCGGAATCGTCGGGCAGAACAGCCAGGGCGTGATCGACACCAACAACGCCTGGGCCTACGACCCGAACGCGAAGAAGTGGACGCAACTGCCGCCCGCGCCCGGCCAGGCGGTCGATCACCCCGGCGCAGCATGTCTGAACGGCAAGGTCTACCAGATCGGCGGCCTGATCCGCGCGGGCGTAGCGGTGAAATCGGTCTACGCCTACGACATCGCCAGCAACAGCTGGACTGCCGTGGCCGACCTGCCGCTGCCGCGTGGCGCAAGTGGCGTCGCGGTGCAGGGCGGCAAGATCTACGTCGTCGGCGGCCTGGGCTACCCCGACAAGGCCGAACTGTTCGTCTACACGCCGGGCACGAATAGCTGGGCCACGCTGGCGCCCATGCCAACCGCCCGCGACCACCTAATCTTCGAGGCAGTGGGCAACAAGCTCTACGCCATCGGCGGGCGCACCGCCGTGACAATCGCCTCGGTGACGGCGGCCAACGAAGCCTACGACATCGCCACGAACACCTGGGAGGTGCGCGCCCCCATGCCCACGCCACGCGCCGCTATGGCCGCTGGTGTGCTGCACAACCAGATCACGATCTGGGGCGGCGAAGCCACGCCCGGCAGCCCGCTGGCGACCTCGGCTGGCGTGAATGCGCAGGGCCAGATGTACGACCCCAAAACCAACCTGTGGACGACCATCGCCGACGAGCTGACGCCACGCCACGGCACCGACGGCGCGACCATCGGCACAACGCTCTACACGCCGGGCGGCGCGACCCACCAGGGCAACGCCCCCACCGACACCAACGACGCCTTCTCGTTTGTCTCGCAGGACAAGGTTGGCTCGTGCATCGCGGCGGGCAGCAACCCGGCCACCACCGACAGCGACAAAGACGGCTACACCGACAAAGACGAGCTGGACAATAACACCGACCCGTGCAGCAAGGCGGCCACCCCGCCCGACAACGACGCGGATCATATTTCGGACCTGAACGACCCCGACGACGACAACGACGGCAAGCCCGATGTGCAGGACCAGTTCCAGTTCGACGCGGCCAATGGCACCGCCACCACGCTGCCGTGGGTGCAAAACTGGAATCCCGGCGACACGCCGGCCGGCAAGTTCGCCAACAGCGGCTTCCCGGGCGTGCAGCTCAACAAGAACGGCGTTGGCTTCTTCCTCAGCAAGGTGCACGTTGGCGGCGCGGGTGGCTTTATGTCAATCGACGCGACGGCGGGCAGCAACCTGGGCAACCAGAACACGCAGGACGACGCGCTGCAAGTTGGCTTCGACGCGCGCAAAACCGTCACCATCCACGCGCGCATCGCCGACCCGTTCAGCGGCGTGCCGCAAGACCCCGGCAAGTCGGGCGGCATTTTCTTCGGGCTCGACCAGGACAACTACGTGAAGCTAGTGATGAGCAGCCGCATCCCGGGTGGCAGCGGCGGCCTGATCTTCGCGGTTGAGAACAATGGCGTGTACAGCCAGCCCTACTGGATCAAGCCGGTGACGATCGACTTCACCAACAGCCACACGCTCGACCTGTTCCTCATCCTCGACCCGGCAACCAAGCGCGTGATTGTGCAGTACCGCAACACCAGCGACGCCGCCGCGGACATTCGCACCATGGGCGAGATCGACGTGCGCACCGCGCCGTGGATGGCCAGGCTGTTCAAGCTCGGTGCTGCGGCCGGCGTGCTGGCAACCAACAGCGCCGACACGCGCGTCGGCGTTGCCTACGACAACTTCTCGATTGCGGAATCGAGCGCGCCGCCGCAGCTGCCGGTGCCTGGCCCCGACAACCAGAAGGTGTTCCTGCCAATGACGCGGCGCTAAGG
>LJCR01000990.1 GCA_001399705.1 Kouleothrix aurantiaca | reverse complement strand
GTGTGCGCGCCCAGTATCCTCGCCATCAGCGGCGACACCGGCGCGATGCCCGTGCTGAATGGCAGCTCACCGCGCGAAAGCGAACCGTTCGCCGCCACCTACACCTATACAGTCAGCGAGCCACTGAAACCTATGGTGCTGGCAATCAACCTGGTGCCATCGCTCGCACAGAAAAACGGCCAGCATGCCCTGGCGCTCGACCTGCAGTGGAATGCGCCGCGCCAGTGGAACGCCGAGCCGCTGGAAATCGAGCGCATTCTCTCGCTCACCCTCGACGTGCCGGCTGCGTGGGGCGAGATCGAGCGCGTCAGCAGCGAAGCGATCACCAGCAACCTGGGCAATGGCTTCCAGCGCATCGCGTGGTCGCAGCTCGAACTCGACCGCGAGCACCACAACTGGCAGCGCAACTGCCGCAGCTTCACGCTGCACTTCCGCAATACAATCGACTGCTCCCAAACGATCACCGCGCATGCCGAAGTACAATTCCAGGGCGCGCTCTCGGGCATCGCCGGGGTCGATCTGTTTTCGCCGCTTGGCACGCGCACCAAATCCGCGCTTGGCAAGCCCGTAACAGTGGTGACGACCGACTTCACCATTTGCCTGGCGCACCTGCGCTACCAGGACACCCGCGTCGTGCCGGATCTCAAGCTCGAAGCCGACAACGCGCGCCCCAAAGTCGCCAGCTACCCCGGCATAGCGCCGAACCACCTAACGGTTGGCGCGCTCACCGAAGCGCTCAGCGGGCGCAACATCTACTTCAAGCGCATTATCGAAAACCCGCCCAGCACCGGCGAGCACGCGCGCCACCACCACCGCTACTGGGACATTGGCGGCCGCGTATACACCAGCATCTACCCGATCGATTTTCACCTCGTGCTCAGTGGCGAAGAAGGCTACCGCAGCCGCGCGCCCCATCCCTGCGACACCACGCACATTAGTTTGGCGGTGCAGGGCGCGTTCGCCAACCCCGCCATGGAAGCCAGCATCACCAAACTGTGGGACGAGCTGCACACCACGATCGATTTGCTGCTCAACAAGCAGGGCGATGCGCCGCCAGAAGCGAGCGCGCCCGCGCACAGCGCCGCCAGCGTCGCGCACGACCACGCCGACGCCGACACACTCGCGCTCGACGAATGGCTGCCCGCCCCCATGATCGACGCCGAGCATTTCCGCACGCGCCTGCACGACCTGCACGACGCGATCGGGCGCGGCGAACTCTCGCTCGAAGACGTGCAGGACGAGCTGCAAGACATTGCCGCCGAGCTCGACCAGGCTTTTGACGACGACGAAATGCTGCAAAACGAAGTGGGAGGCTCATCATGAAAGTGGCGTGTGCCGAATGCAACGCGGCAGAAGACCTCGACAGCGCCGAAAACAAGCGCGACGCCGTGGTGATCGACGCGGTGTGCCACCATTGTGGCAAGCCACTGTGCCAGCACCACCGCATTGCTGTAGCCGACTCGGCCTTTGCGGGCACGGGCTGGAGCCAGCCAAGCGCCTACCACTGCGCGGCGTGCAAGAAGCAATATCACGGCTAGCGCGGCCTGGTTGAAGTTCGTTTCTGCTCGCTGAGGCGAAGGCAAAAGGCGAACGACCAGGGTGCGGTTGGTCGTTCGCCTTTCGGCATACCCAGCGATGGGTTTCCCGAGAATATGTACTAGCGCGGGGAAAGAAGGATGCTGGAGATATCGCTTGAGCGCGCGGTGTGCGCAGCCGGGGGCGTGACCGAGCTGGTGGTGCTGCTGCGCAACCCAACCGCCGCGCCGCTCACCAACATTCGGTTGCGGCTGGCGCTGCCTGCCACGTTCCTGCTGCTCGGCGGCGAAAGCATTGCGCTTGAGCGCCTGCCCGCCGGCGAGACCGCGCGCCACAGCATGAAGATCAAGCCGCAGCAGCCTGGTGAGTGGGCGATTACCAGCCCCAACTGCTCGTTCCGCGACGCGCTTGGCGCGACGCACCGCATCGAGAGCCTGCGCCTGGTGGTGCACGTGGTGCCTGCGCCTGCCCCAGCGCCGCGCCCGGCTGCGCCAGCGCCATTCAGCCCAGCCCGCGCGGCGCTGCACCAGCAGCTCGGCAACAACGAGCGCCTGATCAGCACACATCGGCGCCGCCTGCAAAAGCGCCGCGAGCAGCTTGCGCGCTTTGGCATCATGGCCGACCCATCAATATCCATGGAGATCGAGGAGATCGAGCGGCAGATTGCGCGCATTGAAAGCGAGAACAAGCGCCTGCGCGCGCAGCTTGGGGAGTAAGTGCGGAAAGATTTGGACGAAGGACGAACGACAAAGGACGAGAGCGGCTGTCATCTTTCGCCCTTCACGCTTTGTCGCCTGCTCACAGAGAAAAGA
>LJCR01000991.1 GCA_001399705.1 Kouleothrix aurantiaca | reverse complement strand
TCGCCAGAGAGGTTGAAGCGACCATTGTAGATGCCGCCAGGAAGCGTGACACGGTGGAGAGAATACGCGAGCCTGAGTTGCTCATCGCTCAAACCTGTCGCGGCACTCAAATCAACGTTCACCAGCGTCGCGCCGGCGAAGCTCGCCGTGCTGAAATCGGCCGCGCCAAACTGTACCTGCGAGAAGGTGCCGCTCAGCCGCGCGCCAGCCCACGTACACCCGCGAAAATCATCGCTACGGAATGAGCCGCCCAAGCGAGCATGCGAAAAATCACAGTCGACGAACATTCCACGCCGAGAACGACCCTTGAGATGTACACCGCTCAGGTCGCGCCCGCCGAATTGCACATTTGCTAGCACACCATCGAAATGAGCAAATTGAAGGTTGGCAGGCCATTCACTTGCGGCGTTGTATTCGCCAGCAAAAACTTGTGCAACAATTCCATCTGGTAGGGTCGCCCCATCCAGCCGTGCGGCCTGTGCAAGCTGCGATGGCGAAATAGTCGCGCCCTGAAAGTTTGTGTTGATGCAGCTCGCACCGCTCAGATTCGCGCCGGTGAAGTCGGCACCACCGAAGTCGCCTTCGTCAAGGGTTGCACCGCTCAGGTTGGCCTCACGAAAGCTTGTCGCCGATAAACCATTGGCTTGCACGTAGCTCAGGTTCGCGCCTTCAAGCACTGTGCTCTCAAAATTCGCCCCATACAGCTCAGCACTCTGGAGCTGCGCAGCCTTCAGGTTCGCCTCGCTGAAGTTGGCGCGCGCCAAATATGCGCCGCGTAGCATCGCTGTTTCGAGAAACGCGCCGCTGCAATTGGCTTTGTGCAGGTTTGCCGCGCTCAGATTCGCGCCGTACAGCCTGGCGTTCACAAGCTGGGTTTCGCTCATGTCGGCGGCGCGCAGCTGCGCGTTGTTGAAAACGACACTGTTGAGCAGGGCTTTGCTCAGGTTGGCGGCGCGCAGATCGGCGGCGCGCAGGATATGCTGTGGCGAGAACTGTCGTTCAGCAATATCTATTGCGCGCAGGTCGTTTTCGCTGTAATTGCTCGATACCTCTGCATACGCTTCGCCACGCGTGGGTCTAACGATAAGTTTGGCGATCTCGTCAAGCGCGCGCAGGCTTGCACTATGTGGTGGCAGCGGCACTGGCACGGCTTTGTTGCTGAGATCAAGGAATATCTCGATCACTGTGGGATCGGAAAGCGCAATCGTGTGGCTGTTGACGCCGGCCCAGATGCTTTGGTCGATGCGTGTCCCCTCTATCTTAAGTTCGCGGTGCTCCATGGCGGTAAAATTGGTGTTTTCCAGCAGCGCGCCGCGCAGGTCAACGCTATCGAGGCGCGCACAGGTAAAGTTCGCATCGCGCAAATCGGCTCCACGCAGGTCAACATCTTCTAGCAGGGCGCCAGTGAAGTCGGCCCCGCGCAGGTCGGCGCCATGCAGCTTGACATGCCGCAGCAGCGTGTTGCGCATATTCGAGTGCTGAAGGATGACGCGGCGGGCGTCGCAATGCGCCCAGATGCTATCGCGGAAATCGCACGCGAGAAAGCGGCAGCCCACTACATCGACATTGCGGAAGATGATGCTTGGCGCGCGCACACCAGCCCACTGCGAATCAACCAGGCACATGGTGTCGAATACACCATCGGTAATCACACAGGCGCTTAATTGGGTGTTTAGCTCGCAGCGTAGATCTTTTGTATCCGGTGCACCGTCGGCGCGAAACTCTACCCAAGTATCATGCGAGCGATCAGTGAGCAGGTACTTTTCGCCCTGGTTCGGCTGTATCTGCCAGCCAGGCCCAGGAGCATGGGCGCGCACTCGCGCAGCGCGCATTTCGCCAGCATTGCGCACAATCGGCGCAAGGAACGTTGCCAGGTTGGCTGTTTTGCGCACTTCAAAGCTGTTGGCGCGCAAATGCTCGTGCAGCTCCAGCTGCGCAACGCGCGCAAAACGCAGTAGCACATCCCATTGCTCGTGGCGCGTGGCCCAATCGAGCACGCGTTGAATATGCACCCGCGCGGGAAGCACGCGATTTTGAAAAAGCTTGACTGACGCGGGCGTGAGCGCGCCGAGTGTTTCAGGCATTTCGCCGTCGAGCTTTTGCGCAAGATCCAGGCAGTGGCGTGCCAGCAGTTGGTAAGCAGCGTGCCGAAAGAAAATCGGGCGCTGCATAAAGCGCTGTTCGGCATACTCGCGGATGATCGCGTTGGTCGTGTAGCGATCGGTGTCGACAATATTGACCAGGTTGCGCCGCGCCAGATTCTGCAGCGCCTCGCGCACTACACTGACTGGGTGCAGGCAGACAGCCGCCATCATCGCGATTGGCCATTGTCCTTTACCCATCACACT
>LJCR01000099.1 GCA_001399705.1 Kouleothrix aurantiaca | reverse complement strand
CCCTAACACACCTACGCGCCGGTAGCGCGCGCGCAAATAATCGGTCGCCGCGCGCACGTCATCCAGAATGGCCGGGAACTGCTGCGTGCGCGGGTTTTCGCCATGCCCGTCGAGGTCGATTAGCAGCACGGCAATGTTTTGGGCCAGCAGCGCATCGACCATCCACCATGTATACGCGCCCTTGTGGTCGCCCGAGCCGTGCAGAATGCACACGGCGGCGGCGGTTTCTGTGCCCGGCGCGGCCAGAATTCCCGGCAGAAAACCCTCGTCCATCGCGATGTGTACGTGCTCGACCTGCCGGCCGGGATGCGTGCCGGGCCGCAAGCCGGCGCGTGGGTCGGCGCGGCGGTTGCGCAGGCTGCTTGCGCCAATTTGTATCGCCAGCGCAAGCGGCGCGGCCAGGCCGAAGCTCAGCGCGCGCCGCCAGCGCCCGCCGGGCATACCCAGCGGCGCGGCCAGCAATGGCCCAAGCAGCGTGCGCTGCGTGCCGCGCCCGAGCCAGCTCAGCCCCCACCAGCCCTGCCGGCCGGCCAGCCATTCCAGCGCGCCCAGCCAGAACAGCAGCGCGCGCGCCAGTGCCGAAAGTGTTTTCATTGTCTCTAACGCTTTTCAGATCAACGGAGCTATTCACACCCCGTGAAGCCATCAGAAAGCCAAGAACAAACTGATTCCTGACATCTGACTCCTGACTCCTGCCGTATTTGTCCTGATTTCGCATTCGGTGTATTATAGCGCCCATTCTGCCCTGGCAACGCATTGTGCCGGCTGCGGGCGGCTGCTGGCCGCCGGGCCTGGCATGCGTATGGAGTGGGCGCGCTGCGCCCGAACAGAAGGGATTGCACTATGGGTCTGCTCGATGGCAAGAAAGCCTTGATTCTGGGGGTGGCGAACGATCACTCGATTGCCTGGGGCATCGCGCAGGCGCTGCACGCCGAAGGTGCCGAGCTCGGGTTCACCTATGTTGGCGAGGCGCTGGAGCGGCGCGTGCGCCCGCTGGCCACCAGCCTGGGCGCGACGCTGATCGAGCCGTGCGACGTGCAGAGCGATGAGCAGATCGACACGCTCATGGGGCGCGTGCGCGAGGTCTTTGGCGGCATCGACATCTTAATCCACGCGATTGGCTTTGCGAACAAGGAAGAGCTGAACGGCGCGTACCTGAATACCTCGCGCGAGGGCTTTCGCCTGGCGCTCGACGTCAGCGTCTACTCGCTCACCGCGCTGGTCAAGGCCGGGCGTGATCTGCTCAACCCGGGCGCGTCGATTATCACGCTCACCTACCACGGATCGCAGCAGGTAGCGCAGAACTACAATGTCATGGGCGTAGCCAAGGCCGCGCTCGAGGCCAGCGTGCGCTACCTGGCGAACGACCTCGGGCCAGAGGGCATTCGCGTGAATGCGATCAGCGCCGGCCCGATCCGCACGCTGGCCGCCAGCGGCATCTCGGGTTTCCGCAACCTGCACAAGCAGTTTGCCGGCGTGGCGCCGCTGCGCCGCAACATCACGATCGATGACGTGGGCAAAGCCGCGCTGTGGCTGTGCAGCGACTGGTCGGCGGGCGTGACGAGCGAGACGATCTATGTGGATGGCGGTTTCCACAACATCAGCGTGACGCTGCAGGATTAGCCAAGCAACAGACGGGGCCGGCTGGTACCCATTGTACCGGCCGGCCCTGTTTTGTTTGCCTGCAGAATGTTACGAGCGGCGCTTGCGCAGTTGCTGCGGCGCAATCGGCTGCGCTGGCTTTTTCAGTGGCTTGGTGAGCGGGCGCGTTTCGGGCGGTGGCGGCGCCACGTCGTGCGGCGGCTCGGGCGCGTCGATCAGCTTGCGGTAGAGGTAGCGCAGCAGCAGCCGGCCAACCGCCACTGCCGGGATGCCAATCAGCAGGCCAAATGGCCCGCCAATCGCGCCGCCGGCCAGAATGGCGAACAGCACCAGCACCGGGTGCAGATGCACCGCGTGACCCATCACCTGCGGAATGATGAAGTTATCTTCGGCCATACGCAGCACGAAATAGGCAACGCCAATCACCACTGCGAGCAGCAGGTGGCTCCAGCCGAATGGCGTGGTGGGCTGCAAGAGCGACACCGAAACCGCCAGGCCAGCCGCCGACCACGGGCCGATCAGCGGGATGATTTCGAGCACGCCGCTGGCGATTGCGATCACCAGGGCGTAGCGCACCTGCAGGAAGGTGAGCAAAATATAGGTCAGCACCGACATGATTGGGATGAGCATCAGCGTGCCGCGAATATAGCCGTTGAGCGTTGCGTCGACCTGCTGGCCCAGCGTGCGCATTTCGGCGCGGTAGGGGGCGGGCACCAGCCCATACATCCAGTCGGTGAGTTGCTCGGCCTGCAAAAGCAGGTAGAACGTGACGATCAGGTAGGTGACGAACAGCACGACGCTTTCCAGCGCCGATACCACCAGGTGCGGCACAGCAGAGGGCAAGGTCGTCGCCAGGTCGCTCACAAACGAGTAGATCGGGGCTTCCAGCTCGCGCAGGTCGAATGTAATGCCGCCCAGATCCCAAATCTGGTTCGCCATCAGCAGCTGCTCGATCTGCACGCGCATTGCTGGCAGCTGCGCCACCATCTCACCATACTGCGCGGCCAGGCGCGGGCCAAAGGTTTGGATCAGGCCGTAGACAACGATGCCCACCAGCACGTAGAGCACCAAGATCCAGACCGCGCGGCCAACGCCGGTGCGGCGGTTGAGCCAGCCGATCAGCGGGTTGAACAGGTAGGCAGTGATCAGGGCTGCAATGAATGGCGCCAGGATCGATTGTGCGAGCCAGATCAGCAGCAGGCTGAGGGCCACAATCAGCAGCACAGTAATGAACTTACCCGTGGAGGAAAGGCGAATTGGTTTTGGTTCGACGCTCACGGCAGTACCTCAGGTGTGTGATAACACAACGCCCCCGGCTGGCGCCGAGCGGCGTTGGATGTGTTACCCCTATTGTACCCCATGACGCGCCCAAAGAGAAGTGGCCACGCACCTGCTACTGATGGCAATTGTGTTAGGTGCACGCAACCTGGGCTGACAGATTGTTCAGGTGGTGCGGCGCAATGGGATATCGGCTTTAATGTGATCGTTGGCCTCGCCACGCAGCAGCGAGACTTCGATCTCGCCAGGCTCGACGGATGGCACATATTTCGCGATCACCGCCGACAGCTCGGCTTTCAGCTTATCGAGCATCTCGGGGGTCAGCTTGACGCGGTCGTGCACCAGCACGGTCAGCAGCCGCTCGCGGGCCACATCCGAGCTGCGCTCGCGCTTTCCGCCGAAAAGAGAGTTGAAAAAACTCACGCTCGTCTCCTTCGTTAGGACGAATGGTTATACGCGAATGTTGCGCCACCCGCTGCTTAGCGCTCGCTGCCGCGCGGCCGCCGTCCAAACATGCCAAACAGCCGATCCATCACGCCTTGCTGCTCTTCCAGCACCATAAACGGCACTTTTTCGCCCTTGAGGCGCCGCGCAATGTCGAAGAATGCCCGCCCGGCCAGCGACGCGCGCTCGAGCACGGCAACCTCGCCGCGGTTGGTCGCGGTGACGATCGACTCATCGTCGGGCACTACGCCAATCAGGTCGATCGCCAGAATCTGCAGCACATCGTCGACGCTCATCATCTCGCCGCGGCTGACCATGCGCGGCTTGAGGCGGTTGAGGATCAGGCGCGGGTGGCCCTTCTCAAACGCTTCAACCAGGCCAATGATCCGGTCGGCGTCGCGCACGGCCGAGACCTCGGGCGTGGTGACGATCAGCACCTCATCCGCGCCGGCGATGGCGTTGCGAAAGCCCGCCTCGATGCCGGCCGGGCTGTCGAACAGAACGTAATCGAACTCAGCGCGCAGCTGGTTCGCCAGCGCAATCATGTCGTCGGGGTTGACGGCATCTTTGTCGCGGGTCTGGGCGGCGGGCAGCAGGCACAGGTCGGGCAGGTGCTTGTCTTTGATCAGCGCCTGGCGCAGCCGGCAGCGCCCTTCCACCACATCAACCAGGTCATAGACGATCCGGTTTTCGAGGCCCATCACAACGTCGAGGTTGCGCAGGCCGATATCGGCATCGACAACGGCCACGCGCAGGCCCTGCATAGCCAGTGCGGTGCCAAGGTTGGCGGTTGTGGTCGTCTTCCCGACGCCGCCTTTGCCGGATGTGATGGTGATGACGCGCGACATATTTCCTCCGAAGTTTTGAGCGTTCAGTGCTGAGTTAGAGCCAAGCAGCCCTCAACGCAACACCCACAACTCACAACTATTTTCGATAGGCATCCCATGCCTCGACGTTGATCTGGTCGTTGTCGACAAATGCGACTTCCGGGTAGCTGTTGCTGCCGCCTTCCGGCGAGCGGGCAATCAGGTCGGCGATGCGCAGCTGCATGGGCGCCAGCTCCAGCGCGCCAATGATCGCGCTGCGGTCGCCCAGCGCGCCGGCATGCACGATCCCGCGCAGCCGCCCCCACACAATCACATTGCCGGCGGCGATGATCTCGCCCCCGGCGTTGATGTCTCCCAGCACTGTGACATGCCCGTGGTGGCGAATAACCTGGCCCGAGCGTATCGTGCGGGCAATAAAGCCGGCGTCGCCGCGCTCTTCGGGCTCGGGGGTGCGCGCCAGCGCCCGCGCAGTGATGCCGGCGGCGCGTGCGGCGTTGCGGCTTTCGCGCGTGGTCGAGGCGAGCGACTCGGGCCGCACGCCATGCTGCTTCATCAGATCCAGCAGCGCCGTGAGCTGATCGTCGTTCAGCGCGCGCTCGCCAATGTCGATAATGATGTGTGCGCCATGAAAAAAGTTCGCCCCCTGGCTGAATTGCCCACGGAGCGCTGCCACAAGCTCATCCCATGCCGCCGCTTCGTCAAGCTGGAGGCGCAGGCCATCTTTGTTGCCTTTGATCGCGATCAAGTTCGCCATGGCTGGTTCGTCGCACACATGTTGTGATTGGTACTCATCATAATACCATATGTTGTCAAGTATTTCAGAAAACTACACACAAGCATGTTCCGCTATTATCAGGAGTCGTGCGGCGCGATTATGGAAAACCCATGCAGTGGGCGCGAACCAGGAACCAAGAACCGCAGAACTGCGAACCGCCAGGACTCGTGTGTTTTGCTTGTGTAGTTCTTTGGTTCAGTTGCCACAGAAAGCTAGCGTGAAGTTGGGCCTGCAACTGGCATCGGGCTTGCGCCGATTGTCGGGCGCGGCGGCAGCGGCGGCATGTCGGTCTGGCAGCCGCGTGGCAGCGGGTTGGGTGGGGTCGTGCCGAAGTAGGCTTGCATGATCTGCGTGACAGCCGGCACAGCAATGGTGGCCGAGCCGTCGCCCAAATCGCCCGAGCCTTCGACCAGGGCCAGCACTTCGATCTGCGGGTCGTTGGCGGGCGCAAAGCCCACAAACCATGAGTGGCTCTGGCGCACTGGCAGGCGCGCACGGCCGTTTACGGGCGGCGGCTGAATTTCGGGGCCGAACTCGGCGGTGCCGGTTTTGCCCGCGATCTGCAGGCCCGAGCACTGGTCGCGTGCGGCGACGTTTGCGCCCTCGGTCACCGAGCGGCGCATGCCGTCGTGCACCACCTGAAAGTAGATCGGATCGACTGGGATGTTGCGCAGAACCTCGGGCTCAATCGTGCGCACGACATTGCCGCGCGAGTCGGTAATTGCCCGAACGATCTGCGGGCGCAGCAGCGTGCCGCCATTCGCCACCGCCACGCCACCGGTGATGAGCTGGAGCGGCGTGACTTCGAGGTCGCCCTGGCCGATCGCGGCATTGTACAGGTCGCCGGTGGTCCATGCTTCGAGCTTGGCTTTTTGTTTCCATTCGGGCGTTGGCACGCGGCCAGGCAATTCGCCGGCCAGCATCACGCCGGTTTTCTGGCCCAGGCCGAACAAGCCCATTCCGGCCGCAAAGCGCTTGTCGTTCAGGCCTTCGGGAATGTTCTTCTGGGTGTCGTTGAGATTGACAACCTGCTCTTTGTTGCCCCCCACCACCGACATAAAGAAAATATTCGACGAGTGGAGCAGCGCGTCTGACACGTTGATGTCGCCATAGCCGCGCGAGCCGGCGTTGCGGAAGGTGGTGGTGACGCCCGGCGCATAGCGGTTTTCCACCACCAGCGTGCCCGGGTCATGGATATGCGTTTGCGGCGAGATCACGCCATCCTGCAGCGCCACAAGGGCGTCGAACTGCTTGAGCGTTGAGCCGGGCGGGTATTGCAGCTGCACGGCGCGGTTCAATAATGGCGTCAGGCGGCGATTTTCGGGGTTGGAAAGATCGAGCAGCGCGCTCAGGTCGCTGTTGCGCCTGGGATCAGACCAGACATTGTTGTCGTACGATGGCCAGCTGGCCATGGCCAGCACGCGCCCGGTTTTCACTTCCATGGCAATCGCCACGCCCGAGCGCAGCGGCTTGTAGTCGCGTTTGAAGGCGAACTGGCCGCTTTGTGCCAGGCGACGCTTTTCGGCATTGTCGATCCAGTTGCGCAGAATCTGCTCGACCTGCTGCTGGAAGGGCGCGTCGATCGTGAGCACCAGGTTGTTGCCGTCGTGCGTAGCCTGCATTTCGCTTGGCGCCTGCACGGGCCGGCCGGCGGCGTCGACCAGCAGGCTATTCCAGCCGAGCTGCCCGCGCAGTTCATCCTCGTAGCTTGCTTCCAGCCCGTCCTTGCCGATGCGATCCTGCTCTTCGAGGTAGCGCGGAACGCCCAGCTCGTCGGGGCGCAGCTGCTTGGTGACAATGCCGCATTCTTCGGCGTGGCCGAGCGATTCGAGCAGGCTGCCGATCCACGAGCGCGCGCTGTTTTTGCGCACCAGCTCGCATTCCGTCACGCTGCCAATATAGCCAAGCAGGTGCGAGAATGACTGGATCTGGCCGCTGAGCGGGTAGTTGCGCCGATAGTCCTGCTCGATCACAACGCCGGGCAGGCTGGTGGCGTTTTCGCGCAGAATCAGCGCCAGCTCGCGCGGAATGTCCTGCTTGATTGGCACGGTCTGGTAGCCCGGCACGTCGGTCTGCGCAACTTTCACGGCCAGCGGGTTGGTGAGCGCCAGCGTCTGGGTGTAGGCGGCGCTGAGCATCAGTGCGTTGCGAAGCTGTTTGGGCGGCACGGTGAGCTCGACCCAATTGGTGTCGGCGGGGCGGCTGATCGCGCTGAGCGCGGGCGCGCCAAGCAGGCGGGCAATGTCATCGCGCAGGGCGGAATTGGTGTCGAGGCTGCTGGACGGTGAGATCACCAGGGTGCTGGTGGTCGTCACCACCGTGCCGCCGTCGAGCGTGATGGGCACAAGGTCGGGCACGGGTGTGCCGCCGCTGCTGGGTG
>LJCR01000989.1 GCA_001399705.1 Kouleothrix aurantiaca | reverse complement strand
CAGGTAGATCGCGTTGCCGTAGTTGTCGGCCAGCACCTGAATCTCGACATGGCGCATGCCCGTCAGGTAGCGCTCCAGGTACAGGTCGCCCTGCCCGAACGCGGCCTCGGCTTCGGCCTTGGCGGTGGCGTATGCGCGCGCCAGCTCGCTTTCTTCCTGCACCACGCGCATGCCGCGCCCGCCGCCGCCCGCCACCGCTTTGAGCAACACCGGGTAGCCGATTTCGTTCGCCAGCTCGGTGGCTTCCTCGACGCTGCGCAGCACGCCTTCCGAGCCGGGGATGACGGGCATGCCGGCTGCGCGCATGGTCTGCCGAGCCACCGACTTGTCGCCCATCAGGCGGATCGCCTCGGACGACGGGCCAATGAAGGTCAGGCTGCACTCCTGGCAGATCTCGGCGAAGTAGGGATTTTCCGACAGAAAGCCGTAGCCGGGGTGCACCGCATCGCAGCCAGTAATCATGGCAGCGGTGATCAGCGCGGGCGGGTTGAGGTACGAGCGCGATGGCGCGGCCGGCCCGATGCACACGGCCTCGTCGGCCAGGCGCACCGCCAGCGAGTCGCGGTCGGCGATCGAGTAGGCCACCACCGCGCGCACGCCAAGCTCCTGGCAGGCGCGCACAATGCGAACAGCGATCTCGCCGCGATTGGCGATCAAGACTTTGTCAAACATAGCTCGATTTATGATTGACGATTTACGATTTACGATCTGCGAAGCCGCGAGGCAATCGTCAATCCAAAATCGTACATCGCAAATCTACTGCATCACCATCCCGCCATCGACTGTCATGGTCTGGCCGGTGATATAGGCGGCTGCGTCAGAGGCAAGGAAACATACCATGTTGGCGACATCCTGGGGCGTGCCCAGGCGCGCAAGGGGAATATTTTCGAGAATCGCGCTGCGGATTTGCTCGCTGAGCACGCCAGTCAGCTCGGTTTCGATATAGCCGGGCGCAACGGCGTTGACGGTGATGCCGCGCGACGCCATTTCGCGCGCGGTCGATTTGGTGAAGCCAATGATGCCAGCCTTGGCGGCGGCGTAGTTGGCCCGCCCGGCGTTGCCCATCAGGCCCACCACCGAGGTGAGGTTGATGATGCGCCCGCCGCGCGCCTTGCCCATTGGGCGCAAAGCGGCCTTGGTGCACAGGAAGATGCCGCGCAGGTTGGTGTTCAGCACCGCGTCGAAGTCGTCTTCCTTCATGCGCAGCAGCAGCGTGTCGCGCGTGATGCCCGCGTTGTTCACCAGGATGTCGAGCCGTCCATAGCGCTCAAGCACGGCTTTGAACAGCTGCTCGACCTCGGCGCCCTGGCTGACATCGGCCTGGAAGGCGCTGGCGACGCCATCGGCCTGGGAAATTGCCTGCACGACCTCGTCGGCGGCGGCCTGGTTGCCCTTGTAGTTGATCGCCACCGTGGCACCTGCTGCGGCCAGCGTCGTTGCAATCGCCCGCCCGATCCCGAGCGAGCCGCCCGTGACTAGCGCGACCTTGTCTTTCAGGTTGATCTGCATATGCACCTCAGGAGTCAGGAGTCAGGAGTCAGAAGTACGGTTACGTTTTATAGCGGTTTGCAGAACAATTGAACACCCATATGTTGGCAAAAACGCATTGTAGCGCGGGAAATGCGACTGCATCCTGCCGACTGCAAACTGCTATCGTATCTGGTTTCCGACCCTTACTTCTCCGCCATGTCGAACAAGGTCTGCCCGTCGATCAGCACCACCGGGCGGCTGCGCGCCGACTTCACGGCGCTGGGCTGGAACTCGGTGGATACCACAACCACGCCCTTGCGCACGCCTTCGCGCTTCATGTCTTGCAGCAAGCTCTCGATTGTGCCAGTGCCAACCTTGTCGGCGACGCTCAGGCGCAGGTGCCAGGGCTCGCCTTCGTGCTCCAGCCACATATCCAGGTGCTTGTCTTTGTCGATAAAGCGATAGTCTTTAAAGGTAAAGCCCTGCTTGGTGAACAGGTTTTTCACATAGCTGCCGAACTGCGGCAGGGAAAGGCCGCGCACGTCGCTCAGCTCGCGGATCGCGCCGGGGCGCTGCAGCGTGCCGCCGCGGTCGTCAACCACCTCGCGCTGCTTGCGGTTGCGCTCTTCGGTGCGGCCAGCCATGGTCGTGCCAAAGGTGCAGAATGCCACCAGCGAGAAAAAGGTGAAGGCGGCCAGCTGGCTCCAGATCTGAACCAGCGTAAAGGTGGCGGCCTGCGGGCCAAGCGCGGCCTGCATCGCGGCGCGCAGCGGCGTGAGGAAGATCAGCGCCGCCAGCGAGATCGAGCCCGCCACGCCGCCGACCAGGCCCGTCATAAAGCCGTGCAGGCCATAGTGCTTGCGCACGCGACGGCCCAGC
>LJCR01000988.1 GCA_001399705.1 Kouleothrix aurantiaca | reverse complement strand
GTCGCGCAGGGGTTCGAGCCCGAGCGCCGCGCAGAAGCGCCGCCACAGGTCTTCGGTTCCAACCGCCAGGTTGAAAAAGGCGTCGGCGGCGCGGTACAGCCCGTAGGGCACAATCGTCGGGTGCATGTTGCCGCTGGTGCCCGGCGCGTCGCCGGTGGCGAAGTAGCGCCCGGCCTGGTAGGTCATCATCGCCAGCTGCCCTTCGAGCAGCGAGGTATCGACGCGCTGGCCCACGCCGGTGCGCTCACGGTGGTAAAGCGCGACCTGAACGGCGTAGGCCGCAAACATGCCAGCCATGATGTCGGCGATGGCGATGCCCACGCGCATCGGCTCGCCGCCAGCCGCGCCGGTCATGCTCATGATCCCGCCCATGCCCTGCAAAATCTGGTCGTAGGCGGCGCGCTCGCGCTCGGGGCCAGTTTGCCCAAACCCTGAGATCGAACAGTAAATCAGGTTGGGCGCAAGCGCGGCGCAGGCTTCGTAGCTGAAGCCCAGGCGGTCGAGCGTGCCGGGCACAAAATTTTCCAGCAGCACATCGCTGCCGGCCACCAGCCGGCGCAGCACCTCCGCGCCGCGCGCGTCGCGCAGATTGAGCGCAATGCTGCGCTTGTGGCGGTTGACGCTCAGGAAGTAGCTGCTCTCGCCGCCCTGGAATGGCGGCCCCCACGCGCGCGCATTGTCGCCCACGCCGGGCTGCTCGACTTTCACAATATCGGCGCCCATGTCGCCAAGCATCTGCGCGCAGAATGGGCCGGCCAGGGCACGCGTCAGGTCGAGCACGCGCAGGCCGTCGAGAGGCGGGGTCATGGGCGGTCCTTTGCACTACGGGCGATTTCGTGGCGGGTATTATAGCAGGAGTCAGAAGCCAGGAGTCAGGGCGAGAAGCAAACAATACAAACGTCCGGGCCGATGCACGATCGACCCGGACGGCGCTGCAACCGTATTTCGAACCGCGCTTACTTGCCGATGCCGGCGAGCACGGCGTCGAAGACGCGCGTGGCAAGGATGTTCGGGTCGGTGGCGCCCTGGTTTTCGCCCAGCGCGATCGTGATGCCGGTGGCGGGCGCGTGCCACACAGCCGAGCGGAAGCCGCCAAAGCCGCCGATATGGCCCATCACGGTTTTCAGCTCATCGCTGCGCGCCTGCCCGTCAGCGCCCGCGCCAACCGCCAGCTTGTTGCGCATCACGCCCAGGCCATACTCCAGCGCTGGCATTTTGTACTGGCCCTTGCCGTTGACGCACTGCAGCATCTGGTCGCGCATTGCGGGCTGCAGCAGCTCGCCACCGAACAGCGCCTCGGCAAAGCGCCGCACGTCGTCGGGGCGCGAAACGATGTTGGCCGTGGCAAAGGCAAACGACATGGCCGCCGCGCTCTGGTCGGTGCTGCCCGAGTAGCCGTGCGCCGCTACGCCTTCCACCGCTTCGTCAGGCACAAAGTAGGTGCTGCTCAGCTCCAGCGGCGTGAAAATGCGCGTGCGCATTTCGTCGGCCAGCGTGTTGCCGGTCGCCGCCTCCACGATCATACCCAGGATCACAAAGTTGGTGCTGGAATAATCCCAGCCGCCCTTCGCGCCGGGCTTGAACAGCGCCGGCTTGCTGGCAGCATACTCGACCAGCTCACGCGAGGTGAACACCCGGTCGGGCTGGCTGTAAACCTTGCTGACATAGCTGCGATCTTCCAGGTAGTCGTACAGACCCGAGGTGTGCTGCAGCAAATTGCGCACAGTGATGCGCTCGCCGGCTGGCACAAGGTCGGGCAGCCACTTGGCCATGGGGTCATCAAGCGAGATCACGCCTTCTTCGGCAAGCTGCAGCACCACCACGGCGGTGAAAACCTTGCTGATGCTGGCGATACGCAGGCGCGTGTCGGTGGTCATGGCCGTGCCGGCCGCGCGGTCGCTCACGCCGCTGGCGCCGTTCCACACGCCCTGCCCGGGAATGGTTACCGAGAGCACCGCGCCGGGGATCGTGCCGTCGGCCACCAGATCGTCGAGGATGGCCTGCAGCCGCGCAGCCAGCGCCGGGTCGACCGTGGCCACGGGTGCGCTGGTTGCCGCCTCCGCTGGCGCGGCCGTCGCCGTTGGCTCGGGCGAGGGGCTTGGCTCAGCCGTTGGCGGCGCGGTTGGCGCCAGCAGCGGCGTTGACGACGGGGCGCTGGTCGGCGCGATGGTTGGCGCAAGCGTGGCGAGCGGGATGGTGGTGGTTGGCTCGACGGCAGGCGTGCTCGGCGGCACGGCGCACGCGCCCAGCAGCACCATCACCATCGCCAGCGCAGGCACGGTTGGCCGCGCAGCCGGGATCGGTGGGGTGCGCAGCCCGCGCCACCAGCGGCCCAGCGCGCCGCGCCCCAC
>LJCR01000987.1 GCA_001399705.1 Kouleothrix aurantiaca | reverse complement strand
CCGGGCGGCCAGCACCGCAACAAGGTCGAACCGGGCGTGCGCGTGCTGCACCGCCCTACTGGTATTGTCGTTGCCGCGACCGAGCGCCGCTCGCAGGCAGCCAACCGCGAAGCCGCCTTTGAGCGGCTGGCCGAACGCCTCAACGCCCTCAACGTCCGGCGCAAAGCGCGCCGCGCCACCCGCCCCACCAACGCATCACGTCTGCGCCGCGCGGAGGCCAAGCGCCAGCGCGCCACTGTTAAGCAGAACCGCCGCCCCGTGCGCGACGAATAACACAGCGCTTTTCCTACACGTTCCCGGCTTGCACCAGGATGGCGCAAATACGCACGCCAGTGCCCTCAAACCTTGTTTTATCGTTAGGCGAAACAGGAAATCTGCATAATTTTATTTTGGGATTGGTGGCATAAATAGTGCTATAATTGGAAATTACCGGTACAAAGCAGTAACGCGAACATATTGCTCTCGACGGTGCGCCGTCGATCTATTACTGCGCGCTGAAAGCCGATCCGAACTATTTGCGAGGAGAAATACACGATTTATGATTTCTGCACTTTGGCCCCAGCATATCGCAGTGATCGGGAATTATTCACCACGCCAGTGTGGCATTGCCACCTTCACCACTGATCTCTGCGAAGCGCTCGCCGGCGTCGCGCCCGACGCCCAGATCGACGCCCTGGCAATGAATGACCGCCCCGAAGGCTACCCCTACCCGTCGCGGGTGCGCTTTGAGCTTCCCCAGAACGATGCCCTGGCCTATCGCCGCGCCGCCGACTTCCTGAACCTGCAAAACCCCGATGTCGTGTGCGTGCAGCACGAGTATGGCATTTATGGCGGCGCGGCTGGCAGCCACCTGCTGGCGCTGCTCGAGCAGCTGCGCATGCCGGTCGTCACCACGCTGCACACCATTCTGAAAGAGCCCGACGCCCAGCAGCGCCTGGTGCTGATCGAGCTGGCGCGCCGCTCGGAGCGCCTGGTGGTGATGAGCGAGCGCGGCGCGGGCTTGCTGCACGACGTGTACGGCGTACCGGCAGAAAAGATCGACCTCATCCCGCACGGTATCCCCGATGTGCCGTTTATCGACCCGAACTTCTACAAAGACGAGCTGAACGCGGCGGGCAAGACCGTTATCCTTACCTTTGGCCTGCTTTCGGCCAACAAAGGTATCGAGAATGTGATCGCCGCCATGCCGGCCATTCTGGAGCGCCACCCGAATGTTGTGTATGTGGTGCTGGGCGCGACGCACCCGCACGTGCGCCAGCACGAAGGCGAGCGCTACCGCAGCATGCTGCAAGACATGGCGCGCAGCCTGGGCGTGGCCGAGCACGTGCGCTTCTACGACCAGTTTGTCGCGCTCGACGAGCTGGTGCGCTTTATTGGCGCGGCCGACATCTATGTGACGCCTTATCTCAACGAGGCGCAGATCGTTTCGGGCACGCTGGCCTATACTGTCGGCGCGGGCAAGGCCGTGATCTCAACGCCCTACTGGTATGCCGAAGAAATGCTGGCCGATGGGCGCGGCACAGTGGTGCCTTTCCGCGATGCCCCGGCCATTGCCGACGCCGTGATTGGCATGCTCGAAAACGAGGCCGAGCGCCACGCCATGCGCAAGCGCGCCTACACGCTGGGCCGCGAGATGACATGGCCCGTGGTCGGCCAGCGCTACATGGATACCTTCGCGCGCGCCCGCGCCGAGCGCCGGCATTCGGCTGCGCTGCTGCCCGTGCACACGTTCGACGAAGCGCCCGACATGCTGCCGAAGGTCAAGCTCGATCATCTGCGGCGCATGACCGACGGCACCGGGCTGATTCAGCACGCTACCTTTGCCGTGCCGAACTACGACGAAGGCTACACCACCGACGACAATGCGCGCGGCTTGCTGGCGACCGTCTATATGGAAGAACTCGACATGGCCGATAGCGAGCCGCTGGCGACGCGCTACCTGGCCTTTCTGCAGCACGCGTTCAACCCGCTGCACGGGCGCTTCCGCAACTTCATGCGCTACGATCGCCACTGGCTGGAAGAGATTGGCTCGGAAGACAGCCACGCCCGCACGCTCTGGGCGCTCGGCGCGACGCTGGGCCGCTCGAACAACCGCGAGCTACTGGGCATGGCCATCCTTCTATTTGAGCAGGCGCTACCCGCGGCGGCGCTTTTCGAGCACCCGCGCCCCTGCGCCTACGCGATCTTTGGCCTGAGCGAGTACCTGAGCCGCTACCCCGGCGACCGCGCCGCCCGCGCGACCCTGGCCGATCTGAGCGAGCGCCTGCTGGCCCGCTACCACGAGCACAGCGCGCCAGAGTGGCGCTGGTTCGATCAGATCGTGACCTACGACAACGCCGTGCTGCCACATGCGC
>LJCR01000985.1 GCA_001399705.1 Kouleothrix aurantiaca | reverse complement strand
CACAAAAATAATCGTTTCTACCTTGCTGCCGAGCTTCCTGAGCGAAGCCGAAGGGCAGGCAAAGAAACAGCGGTAGCGCAAATGCGTAAGCCCTAAAATAATCAATTTGCGGCGGAAAGGCGCGCGGCGGTCGCGCGTCTTTTTGCTGCCAGCATGGAGTGGAAGATGAAGCGCGCCTGGTCTATTCTGCGGGATTATCTGTTGATCACGCTGGGCGCCGTGCTGGTCGCGGCTTCGGTGAATATGTTCCTCACGCCAAACGACGTGGTGATGGGCGGGCTTACTGGCGGCGCGCAGCTCCTGCAAAGCGCAATCGGCACGCCGATCGGCCTGGTGACGCTGCTGGCGAATATCCCCTTATTCATAATCGGCATTCGCGCGCTGGGCGGGCTGATCTTCGGCCTGCGCACGATCTACGCCACCGTGGTGATGGCGCTGGCCATCGACCTGCTCGCGCCCTACCTGCGCCCGGTCACCACCGACCCGCTGCTCTACACACTTTATGGCGGCCTGCTGGATGGCCTGGGCGTGGGGCTGGTGTTTCGTGCGCGCGGCACCACCGGCGGCGTCGATATTATTGCCCGGCTGCTGGAGCGGCGCTGGCGCTGGCGGCCCGGCCGCAGCATCCTGGTGATGAACATGATCGTCTTCGGCGCGGCCTTTTTTGCGTATGGTCCCGCAAAGGTGCTGTACGCAATTCTGGTGGCGTTTATCGGCAGCGTGACGCTGGACTACACGCTGGCCGCCGGCAGTGGCGCGCGCCAGGCGCTGATCATCACCGATCAGCCAGCCGCGATCACCCAGGCGCTGCTGCACGACCTTGGGCGCGGTGTGACGCTGGTGGAAGGGCACGGCGGCTACACCGGCACGGCGCGCGCCGTGCTGCTGTGCGTGGTTTCGCGCTCAGAGGTCAGCTTTCTGAATGACACCGTTGGCCGGGCCGACCCGCGCGCATTTATCGTGATTGGCGACGCCCAGGAAGTGCGCGGCGAAGGCTTTGTGCCGCACGCGCCGCCACCTGAACCGCGCAGCGCGCCTGAAGCGCAGCAAGCACAAAAATAAACCACCAAGGCTTTGGAAAGCACTTCTCTTCGGCAGCCCGCTGCTGTTATGGCCAAAGGCGAAAGACGAAGCCAGCCTGGTCATTCGTCCTCCGTCCCTGGTCTCCGCAAGCACAATCGAACTGTAGCCACGCCGCGCTAGTTGCCTGCTGCGGCGCGCTCGGCCAGGGCACAGGCGTGCCGCTTGATCTGCTGCAGATCGCTTGCGTGCGGGGCCAGGCGCGCGTAGCGCTCGAAATCTTCCAGCGCGCCGTTGAGCTGATCGAGCCGCGCCCGCAGCATCCCGCGATCGCGTATATCGGCGGCCTGCGGCGGCTCCAGCAGCACGATCCGCTCGCTGGCGGGCAGCGCTGCCGCAAACTCCGAGCGCTCCAGGTAAAGGTTTTTCAGGTTGCGCAGCATGCGCGCCAGGATCGCGCGATGCGAAGGCGGCTGCAAAACATGGGCGGCGATTGCTGGCCCGGCCTCGCCATAAAATGTGCTAATCTGCGTCAGGCACTCGGCGCGGCTCCACAGCCGGCCACGGTTGAACGGGTCGATAAATAACTCTTCGCCATCGCCCGCGTAGCGCGCCAGAAAATGCCCCGGCAGCGCCACCCCCGACACCGGCAGGCCCAGCCGCCAGCCCACTTCCATATATACCACCGAAAGTGTAATCGGCAGGCCGGCGCGCGTCGCCAGCACGCGATCCAGAAAGCTATTTGCCGGGTCGCTGTAATCCCAGGTGTTCCCACGAAAGCCCAGCTCGCCAAACAAAAAACGATTCAGCGCTAGCACCGTCTCGCGCGGCGTTCCGCCGGCTGGCAAGCGCGGCTGCGCCGCCTCGGCCAGGCCATCCAGCTCGCGCAGCGCCGCTGCAATATTCGCCACGCCCTGATCTTCCCAGGCAATGCACAGCGCCGCCTCCGCAAGTTTTAGCTGCGGCTCACTGCGGCGCATTAGCATGCGCAATCGGATACGGGCAGGGTGCTGCGGATTCATTGCAATATGATAGCACATGATCATCAAGCGCTCTCACTGAGTTCTCATTCAAGCAAGCTCATGCTATAATCATAATGCGCGGAGGCAGCGGGTTTTCAGCACAACTGCATGTCTTGCCCCTGGTGGCACTGCCGAGCAAGGTGTAAAGTGGGGAGCTTCCAGGCTCGCCGACTGGGCCGCGCCTCGCATGTCGCGGCAGGTGCCGCAGCTGCCTGGCACAGGCGCGCCAGCTCCATCGCATCTTTACGCTCAGCAAAAGAACGAAACGGCCCACTGATGAGTTCGAAAGCCACCCGACAACCCAACCCCTGTC
>LJCR01000986.1 GCA_001399705.1 Kouleothrix aurantiaca | reverse complement strand
GTTGGGCGCAGCGCCGGCCAGAACGAAGAAGTCACCTTCAAGCTCGGCGCCGCCAGCGACCTGTGGCTCCATGCGCGCGGCCTGCATGGCGCGCCTGTCCTCCTCAAACGCGGTGGCCGCGAAGTACCCGCCGCCACGCTCCAGCAGGCCGCCGAGCTGGCCGCCTACTTCTCGCAGGCGCGCAGCGAAGCCGCCGTCGAGATCGACATTGCGCGGCGCAGCCAGGTGCGCAAAATCGCGAATGGCCCCGTCGGGCTGGTGAGCTACCACGCCGAGCGCACCATTCGCGCCGCGCCGCGCGCTCCAGCACTGTAACCATTTCATAAACAGATTGTCAGCCTAGGTGTGTTGACAGTCGTTCCGCCGATCAAGTACAATCCGAACGGATCGTGGGCATCAGAATCGCTCTCGCCCGCACTTTATTATCAATATTCGTAAAGGATTTACGCACAATGGGCCAGATCATTGACTTTGTCTTGCATATTGACAAATATCTTGGCGAGTTTATTCAGCAGTATGGCACGCTCACCTATGTCATCCTCTTTCTGGTTATTTTCTGCGAAACTGGCCTGGTCGTCACGCCCTTCCTGCCGGGCGACTCGCTGCTGTTTGCCGCCGGCGCGCTGGCCGCGATCGACACCACCGGCACGCTGAATGTATTTTTCCTGTTCGCGCTGCTGGCCTTCGCCGCAGTGATTGGCGACACAGTGAACTACATGATCGGCGCGAAGTTCGGCACCAAGCTGTTCGACTACAACATCCCGCTCCTGAAGAAAGAGCACCTCGACCGCACCTACGAGTTCTACGAAAAATACGGCGGCAAAACGATTATCCTGGCACGCTTCGTGCCGATTGTGCGTACATTCGCGCCGTTTGTGGCCGGCGTCGGCCGCATGAACTACAGCCGCTTTATTACGTTCAATGTTATTGGCGGCGTAGCCTGGGTTGCGATCTTTCTCTTCCTGGGGTATGTTTTCGGCAATGTGCCGTTTGTGAAGCAGAACTTCGAGATCGTCACGCTGGCGATTGTGCTGATCTCGGTGCTGCCGATGGTATTCGAGTACGTTCGCAGCCGCCGCGCCAAAGCGCAGGTGGCGAAAGAAACCGCGTAGGCGCAGGCCAGCAGCTTGCGCAAAGGAGTTCGAATGGCACTTCGCAAGCTGATTGGGCAGCGGCTGCCCGAACCGCCCGAAGGGGCAAGTAGCTCGATTGTCGAACAAGTTTTGGCCGTTCCACAGCTTGGCGCGGCGCGCCTGTTCTGGGATAACTTCCGCGATTTGCAGCCCTGGTGGCCCGTGCTAGTGCCAATGCTTCTTTGGGTCGGCGTGAGTACCTACCGCAAAGAGCGCGCGGCTCTCGCGGGCGAAACAAGCTAATCGGCAGGTGCAGACGCAGGGCGGGGAGTCGGCAACGGCTTCCCGCTTTTTGTTGGAAAGGACGTGTCCCATGCCCGAACCCACCGCCCGGCCCGCGCTGCAACTCGCGCACGGCGCGCTCGCATGGGGCGCGCGCACCTACGTGATGGCAATCATCAACGTCACGCCCGATTCGTTCAGCGCCGATGGGCTGGCGCAGCCCGGCGCCGACATTGCCGCGCTCGCGCTCGCCCAGGCCCGCCGCGCCGCCGCCGAAGGCGCCGACATGCTCGACATCGGCGGCGAATCGACCCGGCCCGGCGCCGCGCCAATTGGCCCGGATGAAGAGCTGCGCCGCGTGCTGCCGGCCATTCGCGCCATTGCCGCCGAAATCGATCTGCCGATTTCGATCGATACCTACCACGCCGACGTGGCCGCCGCCGCGCTCGATGCCGGCGCGCTGATCGTCAACGACATCTGGGGCCTGCGCACGCCCGAGTGGGGCTGGAACACGCCCCTGGCGCAGCTCGTCGCGCAGCGCGGCGTGCCAATTGTGCTGATGCACAACCGCCGCGCACAGGCCACTGTGGGCGCGCTGGGCGGCCACTACCGCGAAGTGCGCTACACCGACCTGCTGGGCGAAATTGTTGCCGAATTGCGCGAAGCGGTGGCCTTTGCCGAGGAGCAGGGCATTGCGCGTGCCCGCATCATCGCCGACCCCGGCATTGGCTTCGGCAAAACGCTTGCGCAGAATCTCGAGTTGGTGCGCCGCCTGGCAGAATTGCACGCGCTCGACCTGCCGCTGCTGGTTGGCGCATCGCGCAAATCGTTCATTGGCCTGCCGCTCAACCTGCCGCCCGCCGAGCGCGACGAAGGCACCGCCGCCGTCACGGCCCTGGCGATCGCCGCTGGCGCGGATATTGTGCGCGTGCACAATGTTCAGATGAACGTGCGCGCCGCCCGCATCGCCGACGCAATTTTGCGCGCGCCAGCATAACGC
>LJCR01000983.1 GCA_001399705.1 Kouleothrix aurantiaca | reverse complement strand
GTGCTACAGCAATGCTTTGGCACAGCACTAGAAAATTTGAGGGCGGCGTAGCCGCCCCCGCCCCCCATATTGGTGCTGGTATTCTTGCGGATTTAATATCAGAAGCACAATCGCGCGGCGGCTCTGGAGCCGCCGCGCGATTGTGCTGTGTGGGAATGGGCCAGCGCTGCTCTACGAGCCGGTGGTTGGCAGCCACACGCGCATCTTGCCCGGCGCGCGATTGTCCCAGGCGTAGTAGGGGATGGCGGTGATCGGGCAGGGCCGCAGCTCGGGCGGCGCGGTGCGGTACAGCTCGTCGTCGGCCCAGCCCGCGCCCGTGGGCGCGAGCGCGGTGCCTGTCACCACCACCAGCCCATCCAGCACATCGGCGCGGAACTCGCTGGCAAGCTCGGCGCTGGCGGGCAGCACAATTCGCTCAACCGGCACGCTCTGGTCGGCCTGCTCGACGCAGTAGATCAGCGGGCCGCGGCGCAGCGCCACCAGCCCCAGGTCGGGCGTGACATCCGGGCGCGCGTAGAGCCGCTCGACCGGCATGGGCAGCGCCAGCACCACCTCGTCGCCATCGATCCACTCGCGGTCGATCTGCAGGTAGCCACCTTCAGCCGGCGCATTCACCGGCGAGCCGTTCAGCAGCAGCTCGGGCGCGCCGCTCCAGGCCGGCACGCGCAGCCGCAGCGCAAAGCTGGCCGGCGCGCCCGTTTCAACGCGCACCGTCACGCGCCCATCCCACGGGTAGTCGGTCTGCTGGTGCAGCGTGACATCCTGCTCGCCAAAGCGGAACTGGCCGCTGCCCTGCGCATACAGATGCACCACCGCCTCATGCTCGTTCTGCGCATACACATAGTCGCCCAGCGACGCGATGATGCGCGCCAGGTTGGGCGGGCAGCACGGGCAGGCAAACCACTCCGAGCGGTGGTGCGTGCCCGCGCTGGCGAGCGGGTTGTCGTAGAAGAAGCTTTCGCCGTCGTGCGAGACGCCGCTGAGCACGGCGTTGTAGAGCGCCAGCTCAAGAATGTCGGTGTAGCGCCGGTCGAGGCCGAGCCGCAGCATGCGCTGCGCCCAGAACACCAGACCGATCGCGGCGCAGGTTTCGGCGTAGGCGCTTTCGTTGGGCAGGTCGTAGTCGCTGGTGAAGCCCTCGTTCTTCGCGGAGGTGCCAATTCCGCCCATCACGTACATGCGCTTGGTGGTGAGGTGCCGCCAGATCGTGGCGCAGGCGTCGCGCAGCTGCTGGTCGCCTTCCGAGGCCGCGAAGTCGGCCATGGCGCTGTAGAGGTAGACGGCGCGCACCGAATGGCCGACGGCCTCGGTCTGCTCGCGCACCGGCAGGTGCGCCTGGTTGTACTCGTAGGAGCGCGCCCAGAACTGCGCGGGCGGCTGGCCGCGCGCGATCGCTTCCTGATCGAAGTAGTGCGGCTGCTGCCCGCGCTCGTCGACGAAGTAGCGCGCCAGATCGTGGTAGCGCTGCTCGCCGGTGGCGCGCGCCAGGCGAACAAGCGCCAGCTCGATCTCGGGGTGGCCGCAGTAGCCGCGCTTCTGGCCCGGCCCGCGCCCAAACGTCGCGCCAATATAGTCGGCGTAGCGGCACATCACGTCGAGCAGCGAGCGCTTGCCGGTGGCTTCGTAGTGCGCAACTGCCGCCTCGATCAGGTGGCCGGCGTCGTACAGCTCGTGCCAGTCGCGCAGGTTCGCCCAGCGCATCTCGGGGTCGACCGTCAGGAACCAGGTGTTCATGTAGCCGTCGGGGGCTTGCCGCTCGGCAATCAGCGCGATGATCGCGTCGAGGCGGGCGTCGAGCGCGGGATCGGGAGTGGTGGCGAGGCTGTACGCGGCGGCTTCGATCCATTTCGCGACGTCGGAGTCCCAGAACATCACAACTGTGCCATTCCAGCGCCCGTCGCGGCGGGTAACCTCGGGCGAAGGGTTCCAGTCGCGCCGAAACGCGTCGATGCGGCCCGTGACGGTATTCTGCCTGTCGATATGCGGGATGGTGCGCTCGCGGTTCACGCGCTGGCGCGGCGCCCAGAAGCGATCGGTGAAGCGAACGGCGGTAAACGGCAGGGGCGTGTAGCGCGCGGCTGGTGTATCGGTCGTGGTATCCAAGCTGCGTTCCTTTCAGAAGTATTGGGTGCTAGACAATGAGAAGCTGCCCACAGTGCCGCCCCGCTCATGCCGAGGCGCGCCGCACCAGCTCAACCGGCAGCACGTCGGCCTGGCGCTTGTCGTCGCCGGGGCTGCGCACCAGGCCCAGCAGGCGCGTTGCGGCGCGCTGGCCCATTTCCAGCAGCGGGATGCGCATGGTCGTGAGCGGTGGGGCCGCGCTGCTGGCCGCCAGCACATCGTCAAAGCCCACCAC
>LJCR01000984.1 GCA_001399705.1 Kouleothrix aurantiaca | reverse complement strand
GTTCATCGCGTTCAGGCGCAGGATCTCCCATGATGCCTGGGTTCTCACAGGGGCAGTCGCAACCGCCGCAAGCGAAGGCTCGTTCAGCTCGGCGCGCGCGCTGAGCGCAACCTCAAGCTCGCCATCGCTGCGAGGGTCATCAAACAGCAAGTGATAGCGATCGGCCTCGGTGACGACGTGCAGCAGATGCACCTCGGCCGACATCAGCGGGGCCAACACGCGCACGCTGGGGAGCACTTGCTCGGCCAGCGCCGATCCATCGAGTGGGACCAGGATGGTATTCATATCAACCTCCTTGTCGACGCGATAGTACGCATCCATACTGGCAGCATAGCATTCCCCGTGAGCACCGGGGAAAATGTTCCGCGACGCTGTGTAGCGGGATCGCAACGCGCCATATGGCAAGGAGCTATTAGTAGAGAAGCGTTTTGTATTCTTCTTCTTGCTGGTGCAGGGCCTGCTTCAGCTGGGCTTCTGTAATCTGATGCTCGTTCAGAAGCACCTCGCCCAGCCGGCAGTAGCTGCCAGCTTGAATGATGCGCAGTTGCGCCAGCATGGCAGTGTGCAACTGCTCGATGCTGATATAGCCCTTGCGCACCAGAAATTCGCCCAGCATCACCGGCCGTTCGAATGTGCCCGCCTCTACGCGTAGCTGCGTCTGGTGTATCAGCAGCTGGGCAGCGCGCTCTGGCGAAATCCAGCCCTGTGCCACGAGTATTTCGCCCAGCAGCGGCCGGCGTCCGCTCAGCGGGGCGGTGCGCTGAATACGCAGCGCCTGCTGAATATATTCATCCTCGACGCCATACGCCTGGAAATAGGTGCCAATATGTTTTGGCGCGTGCATGGGTGGCGGCGCAGCCAGTGGCCGGCAGCCGCTCAGCAGAGTGCGCATGGCGGCGGCTTCCTGCTCTTGCACTTCGTGCATGGCAGCGTGGATGGACGGATCGAGTGGATCGAGCCGTAGCGCGCGTTCCAGGCAGTCGCGCCGCTGCGCAAGCGTGTCGCTGCACAGGCCAAGGTAGAGCCAGGCTTGGGCATGGCCGGGGTTTGCGCGCACCACGTCCATCATAGTGGTGAACACCGCATCGCGATCGGTTGATGGTAGGTTTGTTAGTGCTTTCTGAACAGTGATGTGGCGCATCATAGCTATGGCCTTCGTTGACGCATAAACCATATGTTCGTGCCTTTAAACCGCTTCCTTACCAGAAGGTATGCTCGGTAAAAATGACAGAACGATGACTTTTGGCGCACGAACATACCCGGCATGGCCAGCTACTACAGCCAGTTGCGGTTGTGCTACCTGGCAGGAATAAATCTTACCTGCTGGGCAGAAGGCGCCGGCCTATAGTACATGCATCGCACAGCTGGCAGGCACACGTGCGCCGCCAGGTGCTCGCAGCAGGGGAGGCGACAACGACCGGGCGATAGGCCCAGCGCAGACGGAAGAATTGCCGTTTGGACACAGCGCTACGCTGGCAACGCTGACAGCGGAATCTCTCTTATGCCTTTCAGGCAGAACAGGCATGGCAATGGACACAGCGACTGAGCAGGTGTACGACAAAGAGATTGACGCGCGCGGAAGTTTCTGCCCTGGCCCGCTGCTAGAGCTTATTCGCGGTCTGAAGTGCATACCGATCGGCGGCGTTGTTGCCGTGCTTACCTCCGACCCGGAGTCGGAAAAAGACATTCCGCTCTGGGTAAAGAAAGTCGGGCACCGCCTTGTCGAAGCCCGCGCCGAGCAGGATGCAACTCGTTTTATTGTGTGCAAATTACATTGAGCACCGGCTTGTGTATCCGGCGCCGGTGCCGGTGGCGCTTCGCGCCAATGTGCAGTGCGAAACGCTCGGGCGGCACCGTTCGCGATCATATAGTGCGGCAGAGGCCATTCTGCCACAGGAGCTAACGACTATGGCACCGCATGAGATTGTTATCATTGGTGGTGGAGTGGGCGGCACCCTGGCCGCCAATATTCTGGCCCACAAGCTCACCCGCCGCCGTGCCCACGTCACGCTGATCGACCGCACAGGCCGGCATTGCTTCCAGCCTGGCTGGTTATACGTGCCGTTTGGCGGCGAGCCGCCCGAGCACCTTGAGCGCAACGAGCGCAGCCTGCTCGACCGCCGGGTGACGCTGGCGATCGGCGATGTCGCCAAGATCAATCGCGGCGCGCGCCTGATCGAGATGGCCGACGGCATGCACTTCCCCTACGACACACTGATCATCGCCACCGGCGCGCGGCTGGCCCCTGAGCTGCTGCCGGGCTTCAGCGAAGGCGCGCACCACTTCTACAGCGCCGAGGCGGCCTTGCAGCTTCACGCTGCGCTGCGCGCCTTCACCGGAGGGCGGGTGGTGGTCG
>LJCR01000982.1 GCA_001399705.1 Kouleothrix aurantiaca | reverse complement strand
CATGGCGCGTCCAATGTAAGGGCGCAGCAGTCGCCCAGAATGTCACCTATATATAGCATCGCGAGCGACTGCTGCGCCCTATCAGATCTACGCCGGCCACTCCCCGACCCAGTCGCGGTGCGCGTCGAGGTACTCGTCTACCAGCGGCTTCGCGCGCGAGTACGAGAGCACCAGCGGGTGCGCCATCAGCGCGGCGACGGCGGTGGCGCGCGAGCGTGTGCGGATGGCCTCGACGGTCAGGCGTTCGTAGAGCTTGACCTGGCGCATCAGCAGTTCCTGCGGCTCGGGAATCGCGCCGATCGGCAGCGGGCGCACGCCATCCCGGTCGATCACGCAGCTCACTTCGACCACGTCGGCGGGCCGCATGCATGCAATCGCGCCTTCGTTCGGCACGTTCAGCGCGGTGTAGAGCGGCACACCCGTTTCCAGCGCCTCGATGATGCCCAGCGCGACGCCGGCATAGCCTTCGCCGTCGGGCGTTTCGGCCGGCGCGCCCATCGCCTCGTCGGCCTGGCCCATCGTTGGCGCGTCGGGCTGGGCGTAGTGCATGTAGGTGGCGTGGCGGCGGTTCTGGTAGGCGTAGAACGCGTGCAGGCCGGCGGCAGGGTCGCGCTGCACGTCGATGCGGCGCAGCTGGTCGAGCAGGTTGCGGTTCAGCTCAACGATCTCTTCGCCACGGGTTTTGTCGTCGGCGTTGATCGCGGCCAGGGCCTGCTCGGCGTAGTAGAAATAGTACAGGTACTCGTTGATCCACATGCCGATCCGGTCGACCAGCGCGCGGTCGAACAGCTTCATCATGGTGCCCGACAGAAATGCCGGGTCGCGCAGCAGCGGCGCGAGCTGGTCCTCGCCGTCGAGCGTCACGCGGCGCGTCCACGACAGGTGATTCAGCCCGAACACCTCGGCGCGCAGCCGCTGCGGGTCGATCTTCAGCCAGTCGGCCACGGCGTGGTGCCCGACGTTCGCGCCGTCGCAGATGCCGATCGTGCGGTTGAAGCCGGCGTCGCGCAGCGCTTGCGTGACCAACCCCGCTGGATTCGTAAAGCCGTATAGCCACGCGCCAGGGCTGGCTTTCTCCAGCAATTCGGCGTACTCAAGAATGGCCGGGATGCTACGCAGCGCCATCGCAAAGCCGCCGGGACCGGTGGTTTCCTGCCCCAGCACGCCGTGGCGCAGCGCGATCCGCTCATCCAGCACGCGGCCTGGCTCCAGCCCGACGCGAATGGTTGTGACCACGTGCGTCGCGCCGTCGAGCGCAGCCTCAGGGCTGGTGGTGGTGGTAATTCGCACGTCGCTCTCGGCGCGCCGCCCGACCTCCTGGCACAGCGCGCCGAACATCGCCAGCTTCTCGGCGTCGACATCCTGCAAACACAGTTCTTCCAGGCCTACGCGCTCGGCCCGCCGCAGCGCCGACGCGACAAACAGCGGCGCGCGCACCCCGCCACCGCCAATCAATGCTAACTTCATCTCCATTCTCCTTGTTGACAAGATGACAAGGTGACAAGGTGAGCGTATTTCATCTTGTCACCCTGTCACCCTGTCATCTTGTCACCCGCTCACCCCTTCAGCCCGCCCGCCGACAGGCCCGAAACGATGTAGCGGTAGAACAGCAGCGACAGCAGAATCGGCGGCAGGCTCGCGATAAAGCCGCCGGTGACGAGCATGCCCCAGTTCACACTGTGCCGCCCAATAAACTCGGCCAGCGCCACCGGCAGCGTCTTGGCGGCATAGGTCGAGGTGAAGATCAGCGCAAAGAAAAACTCGTCCCAGGCGTTCAGCAGCGTGAAGATCGCGGTTGCGCCCAATCCCGGCGCGGCCAGCGGCAGGGACACGCGATAGAACGACTGAAAGCGCGTCGCGCCGTCGATGCGCGCGGCTTCTTCAAGCTCCAGCGGCACGCTCTGAAAGTAGCCGGCCATGATCCAGACCACAAACGGCAGGCTGAATGTCGAGTAGGCCAGAATCAGCGCCAGCAGATTGTCGAGCAGGCCCGCGCCGCGCAAAATGCGGAACAGCGGAATGATCAGCGAGACCGCCGGGATGAGCTGGCTCCCCAGCACAATCAGCAGCAGCGCGCGCTTGCGCGGCACGTTGAAGCGCGCAAATGCATACGCCGCCAGCGTGCCAAACAGCAGCGATACAAGCGTCGTGCCCAGGCTAACGACCACGCTGTTGCGCAGCGCCAGCAAAAACGTCGACTCGCCGCTGTTCTCGCCAAACGCCGCCGGCCGGAAGATATCGGCGTAGTTGCGCAGCGTGACCTCGGTGGGAAAGATGTGCGGCGGCAGCGTCAGCAGGCTCGCCTGGGTCTGAATGGTGCTCAGGAACAGCCACCCAATCGGGAGCAGCGTATACAC
>LJCR01000981.1 GCA_001399705.1 Kouleothrix aurantiaca | reverse complement strand
GCGCGAAACAGCAGACGCGCCGCCCACGTTCGGCGCTGCTTGCGGCGCGCAGCGGCACATGTGCAGGCAACGCGAGGCAGCTGACGCGAGATTGCGTTGCGGGGTTCTGTCTACTATACTATGGCAATCCTGCCTGATTCGCATACTGGTGACGGTGTTCTGGCCGCTTCTCAGCTCGTGGCGCCTGGTTCTGTTGGCTCCGCAGACAATTGCTTCCCCTCATCCGCCAGCATACAGCGCCCTCCGTGCCTCGACACGAAACACTATGCAGCCGTTTGGTCGCAGCCAACCCTGCCACCCCGTATGTTGCCATGAAAGAGGGTAAAATGGCCACTGAAGCGTTTGTCGACATCGCCGACTTCCTGAACTATAAACGCACGTCGCTCGCCGAAGCCATCACCGCCCGCCAGTACGAGCACTACCCCGAGCTTGCACAGCGCTATGGCGAAGGCAGCCGCGCGCGCTGCGCCGAAGATACGGCATTTCATCTCTCATACCTGAGCACGGCCATCGCAACCGACCACCCGGTGATCTTTATTGATTATATTAACTGGGCAAAGACCCTGTTTCTTTCGTATCAGCTGCGCCTGGAAGATCTGGCGAACAGCCTGCACTGCATGCGCGACGTCCTGTGCGAGCAGCTGCCAGGCGAAGCGGCCCCAATCATCACTTCCTATATTGACGGCAGCCTGCAAACCTTCGAGCGCGAGCACGAGCATTTTCAGAGCGATTCGTTTATTCAGCCCGGCCAGCCGCACGCCCGGCTGGCGCAACGCTACCTGAATGCGCTGCTCAATCACGATCGGCGCAGCGCAAGCCAGCATATCGCCGAGGCGCTGGCCCAGGGCATCGGCGTCAAAGATCTGTACTTACACGTCTTTCAGGCCTGCCAGTTTGAGATTGGCCGCCTGTGGCATCTGCGCAAAGTCAGCAATCCGCAAGAGCATTTTTGCACGGCGGTCACGCAATCGCTGATCGCGCAAATGTACCCGGCCATCTTCGCGGCGCCGCGCCGCGGGCGCACTGCGGTTGTGGCCTGCGTCGGTGGCGAGCTGCACGAGCTTGGCGCGCGTATGGTCGCCGATTTCCTGGAGCTCGATGGGTGGGATACGCTCTACCTCGGCGCAAACACGCCATCGGCCGGCATTGCCCAGACGGTCGCGCAGCACAATGCCAACCTGCTGTGTATCTCGGTAACAATGTCGTTCCACGTGCCGCTGGTAGCAGAAACGATCAGATTGGTACGCGCAGCATGCTGCCCAGCACGTGCCGATTCTGGTTGGCGGCTACCCGTTCCGCCTGGCGCCCGACCTGTGGCATACGGTTGGCGCCGATGGATTTGCACCCGATGCCGAGGCTGCGGTTGCGCTTGCCAACCACCTCCTGGTACAGTGAGAAAACCATGCTCGTTGCGAACCGCTCGATTGAGCTTGCCCTGGTGTGCGATGTTAGCGGGCGACTTACTGTTGTGCTGCACGACGCGCTGGGCCTGACCAAGCAGCGTATGCCCGAAACAATCTACAACCTGATCGAACCCGGCAGCCGCACCAGGGCCGAGCAGCTGCTCGCACGCTTGCACAAGAATGGCAGCGTGTTCGAATACGAGCTGAAGGTTCAGCTGCTTGGAAAAAGCGTGCCCATGCTTTTTGCCGGCGCATACACCGGCAATGGCTATTGCATCATCGGCACATTCGCCAACACAGCGTTTGGCCTCATGGAAGTGCTTGAAGAGCTGATGCAGATCAACAACAATCAGCTCAACTCGCTCCGCACCGTCATGCAGCAAAGCAACGCAGCAAGGGTCGCGCGCGAACGTGCGACAACCTACTTCGACGAGATTCAGCAGCTCAACAGCGATTTATTGAACACCCAACGGGAATTGGCGCGGCAGAATATCCTGCTGACCAACACGCTGGAAGAGCTTGAACAGGCCCACTACCACCTTTCCGAACAGCGCGACGAGATCGAGCGCATGAACGCCGAGCTGCGGCGCAGCAACGACGAGTTCCAGCAGTTCGCCTTTGTTGCTTCGCACGAACTGCAAGCGCCGCTGCGCCGCATTCGAAGCTTTGTTGATCTGCTCGCCGAGCACTACCAGCCCCTGCTCGACGAAAAAGGCGAGCGCTGGCTTGGCTATATCGTCAAAAACGCCAGCGACATGCAACAGCTGGTCAATGACATTCTGGCGTATGCACGGGTAGAAACGCGTGACCAGGCCATTGCGCGCGTTTCGCTTGCTGCAATCGTCGATTATACGCAGCGTACCCTGGCTAGCACGCTGGCTGCGAGCGGCGGGCAGATAACGCGCGATGAGCTGCCGACGGTATGGAGCGACGCATAGCAGCTCACGCAGCTATT
>LJCR01000980.1 GCA_001399705.1 Kouleothrix aurantiaca | reverse complement strand
GTATACCACGCACCGCCGCGCGTGATCGTTGTGACATAGGCCGACTCTTTTGCGCGGCGGTGCGTGGTATACAGCATCAGGTCGTACTGCGCCGCCTCCAGCTCCAGGTCGATCCCGCGCACCAGCTCGCCGGTGTAGGCAGTTTCCAGCCCCTGCACCAGCAGACCAATCACCCGCGAACGCCCGCCGGCCAGGCTGCGCGCCTGCTGATTCGCCACATAGCCCAGGCGCGTCATGGCGTGCAGCACGCGCTCGCGCTTGTCGGGCTTGACGTGATCCTTGTTGTTAATGACGCGCGAAACGGTCGCGTACGACACGCCGGCTTCCCGCGCAACATCGAAAATGGTTACTTCGCCCTGGTCCTTTTCGCCCCGTGCCATACACCTTATTCCCCCTGGCAGCCGCCAAGTGCAGCTTGCTTGCCGATATGTACGATTAGAATGTCATATCATACCGCATTTGGCACACGCAATCATGCTGCTCGGGAAGCACGTTCCAGCAGGTTCGTGACAACAGATTGTAAGCGTTTTCACAACTCGTTACATACAAATGCTCTGCGAGTGCTCGATTGCTTACTTTTTTTGTAACCGCTTTCAATTGGATGCGCGCATCATAGCATTGTTTGTAAGCGCTGTCAATATTGCAATTTGCACAAAAGAAGCCCGGGGCGCAGGAGCGACCCCGAGCGCGGAGAGTTGCAGGTTTGCAGGTTGCAGGTTTGCAGGTTCGAAGGTTGCAAGCCCAATCCCAAAACCCCAGACCCTAGATCCTCATGAGGTTGCAGGTTGGAAAGTTACAGGTTTCGCCAGTTGCTGACTGCTGACTTCTGACTCCTGACTCCTGCTCTATGCAAACAGTGGCCGCTGGCGCGCGCGCACCAGCGCGTTCACCGTGCCCAGCCCCACCGCAATCGACACCACCAGCACGGCGGCGCGCACCGCATCGGCCAGGCCAGTGGTGTAATCGGCCTCGACGAAATGCAGCACCGCGCGGAACGCGACCGCGCCCGGCACCAGCGGGATGTAGCCGGGGATGGCGAACAGCGAGCTGGTGGTGCGCAGCCGCCGGGCCAGCAGCTCGGCCATCAGCCCAATCGTAATGCCGGCGAAGAAAAACGCAACCTCGCTCGGCCCGCCAAAATATGCGATCAGCCAGCGCACACCATAGGCCAGCATGCCTGTCAGCGCGGCGGCCGGCAGCGAGCGGTACGGCACGTCGAACAGCACCGCAAAGCCGCCCGCCGCCAGCAGCGCCATCACGAGCGCCACCGCGAAATTCGGCTGCAGCGTCACTTCCAGCGCCACATTGGCCTGGCTCACCAGCAGCGTCGCCCAGATGCCCGCCCCAATCGACATCACAAACAGCAGCGCCGAGGTGGCGCGCGCCACACCCGAGATAATGTCGCCGCGAAACATGTCGGCGGTCGAGCTGACCATCAGCACGCCCGGCACGAGCAGCAGCACCGAGGCAGTGATCGCCGTGGCCTCATTCACCTGAATTGGCAGCAGGCGCGGCAGGGTCACCGCCACCAGCAGCGCGACCGAGCTGGCGAACACCGCCACCACCGCCGTGGTCATTAGCCGATCGAAGTTGCGGTGCAGCATGGAATGGCGCAGGTACTGACCCAGCGCCGCCGCCAGCAGCACCACCGCGAACTCCCACAGCCCGCCGCCAAACAGCACCGCGAAGCCGGCACACGCCAGCGCCACCGCCAGCGTCGTGATCAGCACGCCATAGCAGCGCGGCTGGCGCGCAATCGTTTCGAGCTGTTCCAGCGCCTCGGGCTGGTTGATACCACCCTGCTCAGCGCGACGCGACAGGTCCATCACCGCCGCCACGCGGCTGAGGTCCACCCCGCCCTTGATAATGCGCTGGATGCGCGTGCGGTGCTCGTGATGCGAGATTGCCGAGGCAATAATGCCCTGCGGCGTGACATACACGTCCATCCACTCCGCGCCAAGCGCGGTGCCAAGCCGGTGCACGGTTTCCTCCACCCGCGAGGTGTTCGCGCCATTCTCCAGCATGAGCTGGCCGGCGCGCAGCGCGGTAGTCAGCACGTCGCGCAGCTCGTCGCGCGTGAGCAAAGGGCGCTCAGGTATGAGTGTTTCGATATCTGTCAACATTGCTTTCAGCTTGCGCCAGGTGGGCTGCGCCCGTGCGCCGCCGCGCCGGCATAAAAAGAACACACCGGGTGTTGAGCACGCCGCTGTGTTCTTTACCATTTGGAATTTCAGTTGTCTTGGGCGCAGGGCGGCCTACTCGCCGCGCCCCGTCTTGCCGCCACGCTTGGCGGCCGCCGGGCGGCGCACCTGCGCGCCATCGTCGTCGGGCAGCACCTGCGACTCTTCGCCGGCCATGGC
>LJCR01000098.1 GCA_001399705.1 Kouleothrix aurantiaca | reverse complement strand
GTATTAATCGGCATGGGCGCGGTGATCCTCAACCACGCGCAGGTCGGCGCGGGCAGCCTGGTCGCGGCGCGCGCGCTCGTCACCGAAGGCATGGTCGTGCCGCCCGGCTCGCTGGTTGTTGGCATTCCCGGCACGGTCAAGCCACTGCGCGCCGCCCAACTGGAACGCATTCGACGCAACGCGCAGAACTATGTCGATCTTGGCGCGCTTTACCTCAAGCGCGCGGCCGAAGCATAGCGCAATCGGCTACCAATTCGCACCGCAACTGCTACTCACACCGGCCTTCTCTCGCATTATCATCGGCACATACTTCTACAGCGCCCCCAGCTTGTAGGAAAGGAAGTGCACGATGGCTTTTTCCGCTGATAGCCCGATCCTCAGCGCGTCCCTTCAGGGCAGCCCCGACCAGTGTGTCCGCTACATCATGGCGCGCCCGCACGGCGAGTACAACCAAGTCGACGTAGCCGGTTCGATCGTCCCGGCCTATTTCGCTGTTTGCGCCTCGGTTGGTATGGAGCCGGTGATGCTCATTGCACAAATGATCCACGAAACCGGCAACCTCAGCTCGTGGTGGTCGCAGCGCCCGCGCCGCAACCCGGCCGGCATCGGCGTCACTGGCCGCACCAGCGCCGCGCAGCCTGTCTCGGGCATCTGGGCTATCAAAAATGGCGCGTGGGTAGAAGGCGTTTCGTTTGAAAGCTGGAAAGATGCGGCTATACCCGCGCACGCCGGTCGTCTGCTCGCCTACGCCCTGGGTGACGCGCGAGCCAACCCCGCGCAGCTCGACGTGATCAAACGCGCGCTTGCCTACCGCCCCTTGCCGGCGAGCTTTCGCGGAGTCGCCCCAAGTTGGCGCGGCTTGAACGGGCGCTGGGCTGTGCCCGGCACCACCTACGCCGACAAAATCGCCGCCATCGCTAACGCCATCATCGCCTGATTTGGGAGGTGTTTCGCCTAGTTCTCCGAAAATTGCTAAAAACTCGCGAAAATCCTTTTCGCAGCCAGCAAGGCGCGTGTGGTTTATTTTCTGCTTCCTGATGCGCTCAAATCGCGATCTTGCTTGTTTCGAAAAAGTGTTTGACAAGTACGGGGGTGGGTGGTATACTCCGCCTCGTTGCGAACGACCCCCGGCACGCTGGTGATGAGCCAAAACGCCGCTCGGCGCAACGCGAAAGCGGAGACGAAACACCGGTTTGACAAACGGTCACTCCTGTGCTACACTCCGCCTCGTTGCGAACGACCCCCGGCACGCTGGTGATGAGCCAAGCTGCCGCTCGCCGCAACGAGAAACGGGAGACGAAACGCCGGTTTGACAATCTGTCAACCCTGTGCTATACTCTCCCACGTTGTTCCGCCGTCGTCTCACCGCCCAGCGGTAGACGCAACAAACAGGTCGAGGCGCTCTCTTTCCGCGAAACGCGCTGGCCGGGTGGCCAGAGACGTCGCCAGGTGTCCGCCGCTTTCACTGCGTGCTGACCCCTGGTTTTTTGTTCGCCTTCGCCCTGTCTACGGCACCCTGTACCTTCACAACTGAATCGTGATGATGCACACGTTCCCGTCCTTTTCTTTCTATTCTCGCCAGGGTCGTGGGTGGTGCCGCTTCGGCGCTCCATTCACTACATGAAGAGTTTGATCCTGGCTCAGGACGAACGCTGGCGGCGTGCCTAATGCATGCAAGTCGCACGGAGAGCCTTCGGGCTCTGAGTGGCGCACGGCTGAGGAACACGTGGGAATCTGCCCGACCGTGGGGGATAACGCGCCGAAAGGCGTGCTAATCCCGCATACGCTCGCAAGAGGAAAGCCGCAATGCGCGGTCGGAGGAGCCTGCGGCCCATCAGGTAGTTGGCGGGGTAATGGCCCACCAAGCCACTGACGGGTAGCTGGTCTGTGAGGACAACCAGCCAGACTGGGACTGAGACACGGCCCAGACTCCTACGGGAGGCAGCAGCAAGGAATTTTCGTCAATGGGCGCAAGCCTGAACGAGCAACGCCGCGTGGAGGATGACGGCCTTCGGGTTGTAAACTCCTTTTCCGGGGGATGATTGTGACCGTACCCTGGGAATAAGGCTCGGCTAACTCTGTGCCAGCAGCCGCGGTAAGACAGAGGAGCCAAGCGTTGTCCGGATTGACTGGGCGTAAAGCGCACGCAGGCGGTTGGGCACGTGGGGTGTGAAAGCGGCCCGCTTAACGGGCCGAGGCCATCCCATACGGCCCGACTTGAGCCTGGCAGAGGTTCGTGGAATTGCCGGTGTAGTGGTGAAATGCGTAGAGATCGGCAGGAACACCAAGGGGGAAACCAGCGAACTGGGCCAGAGCTGACGCTCAGGTGCGAAAGCGTGGGGAGCGAACCGGATTAGATACCCGGGTAGTCCACGCCGTAAACGATGAATACTCGGCATCTGGGGGGCGATATTCGTCCGCCGGGTGCCCCAGCTAACGCGGTAAGTATTCCGCCTGGGAACTACGAGCGCAAGCTTAAAACTCAAAGGAATTGACGGGGGCCCGCACAAGCAGCGGAGCGTGTGGTTTAATTCGACGCAACGCGCAGAACCTTACCCAGGTTTGACATGGCACTGCAAGCCGGTGAAAGCCGGTCGCCTTCGAGGGTGTGCCACAGATGCTGCATGGCTGTCGTCAGCTCGTGTCGTGAGATGTTGGGTTAAGTCCCGCAACGAGCGCAACCCCTACGGTCAGTTACCTGTGTCTGGCCGGACTGCCCATCTTGGGAGGAAGGCGGGGATGACGTCAAGTCCGCATGGCTCTTACGCCTGGGGCGACACACACGCTACAATGTCGGTGGCAATGCGCAGCGACCTGGCAACAGGGAGCAAATCGCCAATCACCGACCCAGTGCAGATTGGGGGCTGAAACTCGCCCCCATGAAGGCGGAGTTGCTAGTAACCGCGTATCAGCCATGGCGCGGTGAATACGTACCCGGGCCTTGTACACACCGCCCGTCACGTCATGGGAGTTGTCAATGCTTGAAGTCCGTGGGCCAACCCTTCGGGGGGGCAGCGGCCGAGGGCAGGGGCAGCGACTGGGACGAAGTCGTAACAAGGTAGCCGTACCGGAAGGTGCGGCTGGATCACCTCCTTTCTAGGGAGACCTTCGCGAGAAGGCGAACCCACAACACTCACCCGGCGAGGTTGAGTGAGAGAATGGGAACAACGGCGTCATCACGATTCAGGGGTGAAGGCCCTGCAGCAGCTCCTCCGAGCCGCTGTTGTACCTTACCAAGTGCAGAGATACGAAATGACATCAAAGCGTCAGCGCTTTCTGTGAAGGAAGCGACTGATGCGCGACCGAGCATCATTTTCGTCCATATACGTCTTCCTTCAGGGAAGACAGAATGAGCAGAGGGTGGATGCCTCGGCGCTGCGTGCCGAAGAAGGACGTGGCATTGCTGCGATAAGCGGGGGGGAGCCGCGAGCGGGCGTTGATCCTCCGATTTCCGAATGGGGCAACCCCACAGCCTTTGGCTGTGACCGCCGTCTGGCGGAGGGCACCGGGGGAACTGAAACATCTCATGTACCCCGAGGAACAGAAATCATCCCCGTAGTAGCGGCGAGCGAACCGGGGGAAGCCTAAACGAGCCGCGTGCCAAGCCGGCAGGCCTTGCGCGTCTCGGGTTGGAAGACTATCCGCTGAGGAGCTGCCGCTCCTCGCAGGTATGGCAACCGTGCAGGGAAAGACGTCTGGAAAGCGTCGCCATAGACCGTGACAGCCGGGTACCCGACCCACGTCGTTGCTCCTGGGATAGCTCTTGAGTAGCGCCGGACACGAGAAATCCGGCGTGAAGCTGGGGGGCCCACCTCCCAAGGCTACATACACGCAGTGACCGATAGCGCACAGTACCGTGAGGGAACGGTGAAAAGTACCCCGGCGAGGGGAGTGAAATAGATCCTGAAACCGTCTGCTTACGTGCAGTCGAAGGGCGAGACCTTGTGTCGCCTGACGGCGTGCCTTTTGGAGTATGATCCGGCGAGTTACCCTTCGTGGCCGGTTAAGCCAGTCATAGGCGGAGCCACAGCGAAAGCGAGTCTGAATAGGGCGCGTGTCGCGGGGGGTAGACCCGAAACCGCTTGAGCTATCCATGGTCAGGCTGAAGCGTCCGTAACAGGACGTGGAGGGCCGAACCGGTGTAGGTTACAAACTGCTCGGATGAACTGTGGATAGGGGTGAAATGCCAATCGAAAGCGGAGATAGCTGGTTCTCCCCGAAATGCATTGAGGTGCAGCCCGGATGTAGGGGCTGCCTGAGGTAGAGCACTGTTGTTGTGCGGGGGCTTCACCGCCTACCAAGCGACGGCAAACTCCGAATGCAGGCAGCACACCACCGGAGTGAGACAGTGGGCGCAAACGTTCATTGTCAAAAGGGAAACAACCCAGACCTGCAGCTAAGGTCCCGAAATCCATGCTGAGTGGCAAAGGATGTGTCGTTGCACAAACAACCAGGAGGTTGGCTTAGAAGCAGCCACCCTTGAAAGAGTGCGTAACAGCTCACTGGTCGAGTGACGGCGCGCCGATAATCCAACGGGGCAAAGCATGGTACCGAAGCTCAGGATGCAGCCTTTTGGCTGCGTGGTAGGGGAGCGTCGGCAGGCCGGCGAAGCGGTAGCGGAAGCCAACCGTGGAGGCCTGCCGAGTGCGAATGCCGGAACGAGTAACAGAGAAGGGGAGTGCGAACCTCCCCCACCGGAAGCCTAAGGGTTCCGCCGCAAGGGTGATCCGCGGCGGGTTAGTCGGGCCTAAGGGGCGCCCCAGCGGGCGATCACCGATGGACAACTGGTAGACATTCCAGTACTATGGTTTATTCGTTTGACCAATGCCGGATGCTGATGGGGAACCGCCGCGGCGAGACGTGCGCCGTCCAAGCTGGTAGGGAGGCACAGGTTAATCCCTGTGTCAGTGACCGAGAGGCGAGAGCGAGCGGGGGTAGCAATACCCACCGCAAGGGGGGGGCACCTAGGCAGTCAAGAAAGGCCGGCTCGGGAGAATAACCGTACCCGTACCGCAAACCGACACAGGTAGGCTGGCTGAGCAAGCTAAGGTGGACGAGTGATCCCGGGTTAAGGAACTCGGCAATTTACCCCCGTACCTTCGGTAGAAGGGGGGCTCCTGGCGGTGACCCGCCTTGCGCGGCGAGCGGCTGGGAGCGGCACAAACCAGGCCCAGGCGACTGGATAACAGAACCACAGGTCCCTGCTGAAGTCGTAAGACGACGTATAGGGGCTGATGCCTGCCCAGTGCTGGAAGGTTAAGGGGAGGGGTTCACGCTCCGAACCGAAGCCCCAGTGAACGGCGGCTGTAACTATAACAGTCCTAAGGTAGCGAAATTCCTTGTCGGGTAAGTTCCGACCCGCACGAAAGGCATCACGATCTGGGCAGTGTCTCAACCCGGGGCTCGGTGAAACTGCGATCACGGTTAGGACGCCGTGAACCCGTAGCAGGACAAAAAGACCCCATGGAGCTTTACTACAGCTTGCCATTGGATGCGGTCTACGGCTGCGTAGCATAGGTGGGAGCCAGTGATCCGGCCCTTGCGGGGGTCGGGGAGGCAGCAGTGAAATACCACTCTGTCGTAGATTGCGTCCTCACGCGCCAAAGGTGCGGACCGTGGCTGGTGGGTAGTTTGTCTGGGGCGGACGCCTCCCAAAAGGTAACGGAGGCGCGCAATGGTCCCCTCACGCGGGATGGCAACCCGCGGTTGAGTGCAAAGGCACAAGGGGGCTTGACTGCAAGGCAAACAGGCCGCGCAGAGACGAAAGTCGGCCTTAGTGATCCTACGGCCCGGAGTGGAACGGCCGTAGCTTATCGGATAAAAGCTACCCTGGGGATAACAGGCTGATCCTGCCCAAGAGTTCACATCGACGGCAGGGTTTGGCACCTCGATGTCGGCTCGTCGCATCCTGGGGCTGGAGTCGGTCCCAAGGGTTGGGCTGTTCGCCCATTAAAGCGGCACGCGAGCTGGGTTCAGAACGTCGTGAGACAGTTCGGTCTCTATCCGCTACGGGCGCCTAGTGTATTGCGCGGAGCTGATCTTAGTACGAGAGGACCGGATTGGACGGACCGCTGGTGGAGGAGTTGTGGGACGACCTGCAGGCTCCGTAGCTATGTCCGGAAGCAAGAACCGCTGAAAGCATCTAAGTGGGAAATGCGCCGCAAGATGAGTACACTCACGGGCTTGGCCCGGTAAGTCCCCCAGGAGATGACTGGGTGAGCGGCTGGAGCTGGAGGCGTGGCGACACGTGGAGGCGACCAGTGCGCATGGACGAGGGCTTCCCTGGGGGAAGACGTGTACGGAAGATGATGCACTGCTTGGTCTAGATGTCATTTAGTATCTCGGCACTGGCCCCTGAGCCAGTGGTGTGCGAGAAGCGCTGTGGTCCCACCCCGTCCCATCCCGAACCGGGTCGTGAAACGCAGCAGCGCCGATGGTACTGGCGGGTTGCCCGCTGGGAGAGTAGGTCCGTGCACCCTTCATCGCGGCGTGGAGCAGTGGCAGCTCGTCGGGCTCATAACCCGAAGGTCGATGGTTCGAATCCATCCGCCGCTACCAATATGGAAACCAGCCTGTTCGTTCGAACAGGCTGGTTTTTTGTTGCCTTGCGCGTACGTATTCTCGTGAATTGAGCGTAGTGCCAACTTTATTATTCTGAACGCCCTGGATATGTTCAGGATTGCTCTTCTTACTAGCGAAGTGAATAGACAGCGAGGAATGCTGGGCGAAGCGTGACAACTTCGAAGTGATCAGCAGCGCTCTGTACAAGCACTCAGCTATGTTGAGACGTGCGAGTGCTGCGAATAAAAAAGTAGTATTTGGCCCATACAGCAATGATGTAACAGGCAGCCGTGCACAGAAATACAGGTGCGAAGCCATAGTGCGATTGGATATATGTACTTAGCAGAGGGCCACCAAGGTAGCCAATGCTGTAGGCTCCATTCAGTAAGGCAATATTGTAGGCCGCGCATCTTCGCTAGAGGACTCCATGGCAAAAGCATCGTATAAAGGCGTTGCCATGTTGAATAGGGCAGCGCGCGCCAGTGCCGCGCCAACCGCAATACCAAGCAGCGGTGCAAAACCCAGCACAAACAGGAATGGGATGCCGAGCGCCTCGGTTAGCACAATCGTCGGCATTTTGCCAATGCGCGCCGATAATCGAGGGGCTGCTAATGCTGCTAGGCCGGTGCAAATACCCAACCCTGCAAAAATGACGCCAAGTGTTTGATCGGATGTTCCGAAGCGCTGTTTAAAGAAAAGATTGAGATATGGAACGAGAAGTGCGGCGCCAAGCGATATGAGCACCGGCGAGATCAGTAATTTGATCAGCGGGCCGGGCT
>LJCR01000979.1 GCA_001399705.1 Kouleothrix aurantiaca | reverse complement strand
GGGTGAAAGGAAAGGGTCGCATCCTGGGTAGGCCGCAAGGCTGTATCGAAGGGTGGGGCTCGGGCAAAGAGGCGCATCCTGAGTAAGCCGCAAGGCTGTATCGAAGGGTGCGACTCGGGCGAGGAAAGAGTCGCATCCTGAGTAAGCCGCAAGGCTGTATCGAAGGGTGCGGCTCGGGCAAAGCAACTCTCTGGCTTTCCTAACACACACAAAAGCCGCCCGCTGGCAGTGCCAGCGGGCGGCTTGCGTTGGTACGGGAGGCGGGAATCGAACCCGCGACTGGAGCTTGGAAGGCTCTCGCGTTACCACTACGCCACTCCCGCGCGTCGCGACGATTCTACCCACCCTCGGCGCTTTCGTCAAGTCGCGCCATCCGCGCCCGATGGCTACGTCAAATTCCCAAAATCCATCCACAGATTTCGCAGATTAGGAACCTTCAATCTGTGTCATCTGTGTCATCTGTGGATACATGCCGTTCTCCCTGGCCAATTTTGACATGGCCCCGCCCCCTCCCGGCAAATGAACGATTTGTCATTGCGACGTACCTGCATATGTTCATATTCATCTGCCGCAGCGAGGCTTTTCCAGGTGCTTGCATGCCGCCTTACGCCCCTTTGCAGGCGCATTTGCGCTGTGTATTCTGCTGTTATCAGATGATTAAGGCATCGTAACGCCGTTCTTGCGCGCCTTATCGACATAAGGTTTATATTCAAGCCCCGCCGCCGATGCCCGCAGCCGCCGCGCAATGCTGGGGGTTTCGTCATCCTCACCCCGGTTTTAATCACCCGCCGTTCATCTCGCTTCTCTATACTTGGCGCATACTTCTTGTACAAATACAGAATTCGTGTGAGCCGGAACGGGCGGCGCATTGATTTTTATGCTGCCCATTTGCTGAGAGGCGAAAATGCTGCCATCATTTGATTCCCCCGCCTTGGAAACCACCGGCGAGATGCGCTGGGCCGCCGAGCCTGAGTCGCTGGTGATTGCGCGGGCCAAGGCCGGCGAGCGCGACGCAATCGGCGCGCTGTACGAGCGCTACGCCCCGCAGATCCAGCGCTACATCGCCTCGCGCCTGGGCGACCCGGTGCAGGCCGAGGATGTCTGCGCCGACGTGTTCGTGAAGGTGCTCGAAAGCCTGGCGCGCTACGAAGATCGCGGCTGGCCCTTCTCGGCCTGGCTGTACCGCATCGCCTACGCGCGCACCGTCGACGTGCTGCGCCAGTCGCGCCGCCGCCACTCAGTGCCGCTCGACGAAGGCCAGCTCGGCGCGCTGGAGCCGCCCGACGAGGCGATCATGAGCCGCATCGCCTACCACGAGATCAAAGACGCCATGGACATCCTGACGCGCGAGCAGCGCCTGGTGCTGCGCCTGCGCTTCGACGAAGATCGCAGCCTGGCCGAGATCGCCGACGCCCTGGGCCGGACGATTGGCTCGGTGAAGGCGCTGCAGCATCGCGGCCTGCTGCGCCTCGCGCAGGAGCTTGGCTCGCAGGCGGCGCTGGTGCCGGCAGTGTAATTCGCAGATTTCGCAGATACCAGAGTGGCACTGCCCCTTGCCCACTGCAAACTGCAGAGAATATCTCCCTCCTCACCGGCAACGGGCGGGCGTCGAATGGTCCCCACGATCATTCGCGCTCGCCCGTCGTCGTTGGTGCCGCGCGAATTATTCACCGCAAAGAACGCAAAGAGCGCGAAGTTTTGGGTTGCATGTTGCCAGTTCCGTGGTTCTGCGGTTCCGTGGTTCTCGCCTTTCGATACGCGCCTTGCGCTACTCAGGATGCTTGCGCACATTCGCTCGCCGCGTCATCTTGTCATCTTGTCACCCCTTCACCCCCGTCCACTGTCGCCATTCGCCACACGATTTCCCCCACACTTCTGGCATGAATTCCTGCGAAATGCTTGACACCCCATGTATCGCCCGCGTATAATAGCGCGCGGGAGTAGTACGATGGACACAACAACCTTTGAAGCGCTTGTGCTCGAAGCACTCGACACGCTGCCGCCCGAGTTCGCGCGCTACCTCGAAAACGTCGCAATTCAGGTGGAGCAGCAACCCAGCCCGGCGCAGCGGCGCGCCGTTCGGCTTGCGCCATCGCAGACGCTGTATGGCCTGTATGAAGGCGTGCCGCTCACCGAGCGCAGCAGCGGCGCACTGACGATGCCGGACTTGATCACGATCTTCCAGGAGCCGCTTGAGCGCGATTTCCCCAGCCGCGACGCGCTGCGCGCCCAGGTACGCCGCACAGTATTGCACGAGCTGGCGCACCTGTTTGGCATTAGCGATGCGCGCCTGCACGAGCTGGACGCCTATTAGCCGGGAACACTCGCCCGGCGCGGGCGCTGCTGATCTCAACCATACACTAT
>LJCR01000978.1 GCA_001399705.1 Kouleothrix aurantiaca | reverse complement strand
GCCAACCGCACCACCAAGCGCGCCGCCCGGCAACCCCGAGCGCCTGGGTGTGGTGATTCACCAGGGGTTGGGCGCGCGCGGGCCGGGCGCGATCTCGCCGCTGGCAGCGCCGCCGGGCGTGGGCTTTACCTTCACCGCCGTCGGCTTCGACGCGGCTGAGCGCGTGGGCGTGTGGCTGACCCGGCCCGGCAAGGGCGGCGTCGAGTCGGTTGACTCGCGGCTGGTGCGCAGCGACATGCGCGGCGGCATTCAGGTTATTTTCACGCCATCGGCCAAAACCGAAGTCATCTGGACGATCACCGCGCAGGGTGTGAACACGGGCCGCAGCGTCACCGCGCCCTTCAAGCTCACCCGCGACTATGTCGCGCCGCTTGGCACGCCGCGCCCGGCCAGCGTCGGCGGCAGCGTCTCACCGGCCGAGGGCGGGCGCAGCACGGTGTTTGCGCTCACCGGCCGCGGCTTCCGCGCCAACGAGCTGCTGGAGCTGTGGATCACCTCGCCCGACGGCGTGTATGTCCTGGTGTCGGGCCGCGCCGACCGCAGCGGGCGCATTGGCTACACGCCGAGCCTGCTGGTGCAGCTTGGCGCGCAAAATCCGACCGGCGTCTACGGCTACCACTACATCGGCACACAAACCGGCCACCGGGTAGATCTCTATTTTACCTTCACCGGGCGCTAGGGGTTTACGCCCACGCCCAACGTGGCAGTTCCGAAATGGCACTGCCAGACGCATTTCCTACCGCGCACCGCACCGCTGCGCCGCCTGTGCACGGAAGGATCGGAGCGCCCGCACGCGCCTCAGGGCATGGCCGGGCACCCCGAAACGACCAGGGAGCGAAGCGAGGCTATGACCGGGTACTTGCTGATTGTAGAAAATGAGCTGGATATTGCCGATGTGATGCGGCGCTACCTTGAGTTCGAGGGCTTTGAGGTGGCGTGCGTGGCAAGCTGCGACGAAGCGCGCGCGCTGTGCGAGCGGCGGCTGCCCGACCTGATCATCCTCGACTGGCACCTGCCAAACATGGATGGCGACGAGTGGGTGGAAGAATTGCGCGCCAGCAGCCGCACCGCCGACATCCCAATTATTATGATGACCGGCGGCTACCCAACCCCGGCGCTGCTGACGCAGTTGCGCGCCGCGCGCATCCCCCTGCTGATCAAGCCCTTCTCGCTCAACGAAATGGTCGATTCGATCAAAGACATGACCAGCCGCGAGCGCGCCTTCGGCGCAATGTAGCGAATTATTCTGCCATCACGCGGCGCAGCGCCACAATCTGGGCGCGCAGCCGGTCGCGATCATCGCAGGTGTGGCGCTGGTCGGCCATTTGAAGCTGCGTTTTGCAAAATGCCAGTTTGGTGGCAAGGTGATGCAAGCGCCGCACCTGGCGATAGCTGCCCCATCCTTCTGCAACCAGTGTATGAAACTGGCGGCGCACCCGCAGCCCCGGCTCGCTGATCTCGGCATACTCTTCCTCAGAAAGCACGCCCTCGCTCACTTCTTCGCGTAGCTCCTGCTCGATCCAGTTGCGCTCGTTGCGCCACGCCAGGATCGCAATTGCCAGCACCACCAGCACGCCACTCGATTGCACCAGCCACGAGGCGAACAAGCCCGGCAGCTGAAAACGCGTGGCGAAATTGTGCAGGGCGTGGAACAAGATCGCCATCGCCAGGCCAATACTGAGCGCGCTAAAGCGCAGCGCGCGCTCGGGCCGGAAGCGCACCGCGCCCAGCGCCATACCAACCAGGCTGGTGAAAAAAGCGTGGTTCAGCCCAAAGAAAATGCTGCGCACCCAGAACAGCGCGCCGAGGTTGCTGGGGTAGTGGAGGAAATACAGCAGATTTTCGGTCATTGAGAAGCCGAAACCTACCAGCGAGCCGTACACAATCCCGTCGAGCACGCCGTCGAATTCCTGGCGCATAAACAGAAACAGGGCCACCAGCGCCAGCGCCTTGATCGGCTCCTCGACCAGTGGAGAAACGCCCCACGCTGCGACATCCGGCCCCACCGGGGAAGCGGCAAGCGGAATTTCGAGCACGATCTCGAACAAGAGTGAGATGCCAATCGCCGGCAGCGAGCCCCATACAAACGCGACGACGATCAGCCAGAGCGGCTCTTTTTCGTAGCGATCGAGCCACCAGATCAGGACGCTGTAGACCGCCGTGGGAATGGCGGCAGCGAGTAGTGCGGCAACCATAGATGTTGGCCAAAGGAGCTAGGAGAAAATAGGTGTAGGGTGGTGTGTCTCCTCATCCTCCGCTTGCCCGCCTCCTTGTCAATCTGTAGCCAGGCCAAGCTCGCGCAGGCGCTCGGGCGTCGGGTCGCCGGCCTTGTCCCAGCCGTGGCGGCGATAGTACTCGCCCAGC
>LJCR01000977.1 GCA_001399705.1 Kouleothrix aurantiaca | reverse complement strand
GGCGTATGCGATACGCCCCGCCGTCGACCTGCAAACCTGCCCGGGCGAAGACAAGCTTCGCCCCTACAAACCAACCCGCAAACCTGCAAACCTGCAACCTGAAAACCCGCCAACCTAATACAGGTGGCAGGCCACAAAATGCTCTGGCTTGATCTCTTGCAGGCGCGGCACAATCGTGCTGCACTTCTCCATCGCGTGCGGGCAGCGCGGGTGGAAGCGGCAGCCCGACGGCGGCTCAACCATGTCGGGCGGAGCGCCGGGGATGCCCGTCAGCTTGACCTTCGGGCCGGTGATCGACGGGAACGAGTTCATCAGGCCCTGCGTGTAGGGGTGCAGCGGGTTCTCGAACAGCTCTTTCGCGGGCGCAAGCTCGACGATCTCGCCAGCGTACATCACGCCAATGCGGTCGGAGAACTCGACCATCAGCGAAAGATCGTGCGTGATGAACAGGATCGAGAAGCCCATCTTTTCCTTGAGCTGCTCGATCTGCTGCATGATCTCTTTCTGCACCACCACATCCAGCGCGGTGGTCGGCTCGTCCATGATCATCAGCGGCGGGTTGAGCGCAAGCGCAATCGCGATCACCACGCGCTGGCGCATGCCGCCCGAGAGCTGGTGCGGGTAGGAGTCGATGCGCGACGGCTCGATGCCCACCAGGTCGAGCAGGAAGGCGGCGCGCTCGCGGGCTTCCTTTTTCGGCAGGTGCAGGTGCCGGTCGATCACATCGGTGATCTGCTCACCCACCGTCAGCACCGGGTTCAGCGCGTTCATAGCGCTCTGGAAGACCATCGAGACCTGGCCCCAGCGGAACTCGTTCAGCTCGTCGTCGTCCATGTCGAGCACATCGTCGCCGCCGAAGTGCACCTGCCCGCCCGTGATCACCGCGGGTGGGTGCAGCAGGCGCATAATCGCGTGCGCGATCGTGCTTTTGCCGCTGCCCGACTCGCCAGCCAGGCCGAATACCTCGCCGGGCGTGATGTTGAACGACACGCCATCTACGGCGCGCACCGGGCCGCGCGGCGTCAGGTAGCGCACATGGAGCTTCTCGACTTCGAGCAGCGGCTTGCCCGGCGCAAGATTATTGCGATTGGGCGTCGCGGATGACTGGAGTGGCGCGGACGCGGCGGCGCTGTTGCTTCTTGAAGACATTGCTTACTTCCCTTTCGGCACGCAGGCGCGGGTTGGTAATCTCATCCATCGCATAGTTGATCAACGAAAGCGAAAATGCCACCAGCGCAACGCACAGCCCCGAGGGGATGATCGTCCACCACGCGCCCACCAGCAGGCCGGCGTTGTTCTGCGCCCAGTAGAGGTTGGTGCCCCAGCTTACGTCGCTCACGTTCGTCAGGCCCAGGAAGCTCAGCGCAGTCTCGGCGCCAATCGCGTAGGTGACCGAGCCGATCATACCGCCGACGATCAGCGAGGTGAGGTTTGGCAGCAGCTCGCGGAAAATAATGCGGAAGTGGTTTTCGCCGCTCACGATCGCGGCCGAGGCGAAATCTTTTTCGCGCAGCGAGAGCGTTTGCGAGCGCACAATGCGCGCGGGCCAGGCCCAGCCCACCACCGAGAGCACAAATATGATGGTGAGCAAACCGGGCTTGAGGAATGATGCCAGCACCACCAGCAGCGGTAGGCCGGGGATGATCAGCACGACGTTGGTGAACAGCGACAGCACATCGTCGATGCGCCCGCCGAAGTAGCCGCCGATCATGCCGATCGCCACGCCCACAATCGTGGTAAGCAAGCCGGTGGCGAAGCCCACCGCCAGCGAGTTACGCGCGCCCCAGACCGTCTGGCGAAATACGTCTTTGCCCTGGCCTTCGGTACCAAACCAGTGCGCGGCCGAAGGCTCCTGGTGCGGCACATCGACGAACTCGTTCGGGTCGCCGGGCGCAACCACCGGGGCAAACAGCGCCAACAGCACAAACAGCAGCAGGATGCCGCCGCCAACTGTGGCTTTGGGCGTGCGCAGCAGCGTGCGGAACAAGGTGCGCCGCGCGCGCCCGCTTGGCACCGTAGTGGGCACCGCTGCAACCTGGCCGGCTGGCGTGGGCTGGATATCGACTGGCTGATCTTTTGCCTGCATCTTGGCCTCCCGCTAGCGCGCGCGAACGCGCGGATCGAGCCGCACGTACAGCAAATCAATAATCAAGTTGGCCCCCAGCACCGCCAGCGTGATCATCAGGAACAAGCCCTGCATCAGCGGGTAGTCGAGGTTGCTCACGGCTTTGGTGAGCTGGTAGCCCAAACCGGGGTAGGAGAACACCGTTTCCACAATAATTTGGCCGCCCAGCACAAAGCCCAGCGCCATACCAAACGCGGTGATGTTGGGCAGCAGGGCGTTGCGCGCGGCATAGGTGAACAT
>LJCR01000976.1 GCA_001399705.1 Kouleothrix aurantiaca | reverse complement strand
CTACCCCAACTATTTCCCCAGCCTGCTGCAACTGGAGAACGACGTCGTGCATACGCTGGCTGGCTTGCTGCAGGGCGACGCAGGGGTGGTTGGCAACTGCACAAGTGGCGGTACCGAGAGCATCATGCTGGCCGTGAAGGCCGCGCGCGACAAAGCCCGCGCCGAGCGCCCCGGCCTGGGCGAGCCCGAGATGGTGCTGCCGCACACTGCCCACGCCGCCTTTCACAAAGCCGCGCACTACCTCGGCGTGCGCCCGGTCGTCACGCCCTTTGACACGCAGACCTTTCGCGCCGACGTCGAGGCGATGCGCGCCGCGATCACGCCCAACACGATTCTGCTGGTGGCCTCGGCGCCCTGCTACTCGCACGGCGTGGTCGACCCGGTGCCACAGATCGCGGCGCTGGCGCAGGAACACGGCCTGCCCTGCCACGTCGACGCCTGCGTGGGCGGCATTCAGCTCGCGATCATGCGCGGCCTGGGTATGCCGGTGCCACCGTTCGACTTCAGCGTGCCCGGCGTCACATCCATTTCTGTTGACATGCACCAGTATGGCTACGCGGCCAAAAACGCCTCGGCGCTGCTGTACCGCGACCGCGCGCTGCGTCGCTATGCGCTGTTCTGCTGCGCCGCCACCACCGGCTACGCCGTGATCAATCCAACCGTGCTGTCGAGCAAGTCGGGCGGGCCGCTGGCTGGCGCGTGGGCTACGCTGCAGGCGCTGGGCGAATCGGGCTACCGCGCGATTGTGCGCGAGGTGATGGGCGCGACCGCGCGCCTGACTGCGGGCGTGCGCGCGATCGACGGGCTGCGCGTGCTGGGCGAGCCGGATATGTGCATGTTCGCGTTCACGTCCGACACGGTCAATTTGTTCGAGCTGGACGACGAGCTGACGCGGCGCGGCTGGTGGCTGCAGGCGCAGTTCAGCGCGGGCGGCGGGCCGGCCAACCTGCACCTGACGATCAACCGCTCGAATGTGGCGCACGTCGATGCGCTGCTGGATGCTCTGCGCGCCAGCGTGGCGGCGCTGTCCTCGCGCGGCCCCGGCGAAGCCGGCGACGTTGGCGCGCTCGGCGCGGAGGTTGCGCGCCTGATGGCCGCGCCCGGCCCCGACACCTTTGCGCAGATCGCGGCGCTGGCGGGTTTGCAGCCCGGCGCGATGCCCACCAGCTTTGCGCGGATCAACGCCGTGCTCGACGCCCTGCCCGACCCGGTGGTGGATGCGCTGCTGGTGGAGTATTTGAATAGCTTGTATGGATAGACTTGTTCGCAGGTTAGAGGTTTGAGGTGTGTGAAGGGGCGAAGCTCGTTTTCGCCTCCCGCAGCCAGGTAATCAAAACGGAGGCGCAGAGGTTTCGCCAGTTACAGGTGAGAGCAGTAAACGCGGCACGTGCGCGGCGCACCGCCGATTGCAACCTGCAAACAGGCCAACTTGCGACCTGCAACCTACTCACAGCTCGCGCTCGTGCCAGAAGAACACGCGGTTGATTGTCGCATCCGCCACGCGCGCGTAGAACGCAATCGGCCCGACCCAGCCAATCTCAGCCTCCGCGAAGCCCGCGTCGCGCAGGTCGCGCATGCAGCGGCACAGCAGCACGCGCCCAATGCCCTGCGCGCGCTCGGCTTCGCTGGTGCCGGTTGGCCCGAAGACATGCGGGAACGACGAGGTATTGTAGGCCGCGAAGGCGCAGAATTCGCCATCGCGCAGCGCCACAAACGCCGAAACCGGGCCGTTCCGTAGCGCACATAACCCTTCCCAGTGCCAGAACGGCCCCCACTCGCGCGCGAGCCACGCGTCGAACGCGGCCGCGTCGCCAGCCCCTGCGCGCCGGATGCTGATGCCCGCGCCAGCCAGACGTTCTTCGTCGGCGGCGGTGTCCCAGCTGTGCGCGTGCAGGTCAACCGCCATATTCACGGCGTCGCCCTTGCGCTGGAAACCGTGGCGCTGCAAAAAACACAGCGCGGGCGTGTAGCGCACATCCACGCCGGGCCAGAAATAGCTCGGCGCGAAATTCCCGCTGCGCAGCCAGCTCAGGCCGGCATCGCGCATGCGCTCGATCAGGGTGGCAAGCAGCTGCGAGGCGATTCCCTGCCGCCGGCAGGCGGGATCGGTGGCGACAAGCTGGAGCACGCCGGTCGGGCGCGGGTGGTGCAGCAGCGTATGGCCGTCGTCGAGGTTGCGCGTGCCGCCCAGCACGACGCCGCGCAGGTCGTTTCCTTCCCAGTAACCCAGCTGAAAGGCGGGATTGCGGTCGGGTTCTTCGAGGATGCGGCGCCGGAGCAGGGTTTCCGAAAAGGTGTCGAGTGGCAGGGCGCGCTGGCAGAGCGCCAGCACGGCGGGCAGGTCGGCGTCGTTCAGCTCACGAATCGGC
>LJCR01000975.1 GCA_001399705.1 Kouleothrix aurantiaca | reverse complement strand
CCCGCTGGCTGGCTGGGTGCGCAGCCCGGTGTTTGAGGCGCTGCGGGCCGGCGATGATGCCGAAGACCACGAGCTGCCGCCCTTCACGCAGGGCCGCGCCGAGCCAAAGAACCGCGTGAGCCGCGCAACCGGCCAGGCCCAGCCCGACGATTACGGCGCCACCGGCTACTATGCCGACACACACCTGTTCGCCGAGCCGCAGATCGACGGCAGCACGCTGCGCGATGTGTGCGTGTTTGTGCGCGCCGCCGACGACGCCTGGGCCGAGCGCGCGCGCGACCTGATCGCCGAGCTGGCGCGCGGCGGCTATGGCGGCAGCAAGTCGGCGGGCTCCGGGCAGTTCGGCCTGCACGCCTGGCAGCCGTGGCCCGAGTTCGATGCGCCGCTTCCCGATGCGAACGGCTTTATCAGCCTTGCGAACTGGGTGCCCGCGCGCACCGACCCCACCGACGGCTGCTACACCACGCTGGTCAAGCGCGGCAAGCTGGGCGAGGAATGGGCCAGCGGCGCGAACCCCTATAAATATCCACTGGTGATGCTGGCCGCCGGCGCGTGCTTCCGCACCGCTGGGCCGCCGCAGCCGTGGTATGGCCGCCTGGTCGAGCAGATCGCCGAGCAGCACCCCGAGGTGGTGCACTATGGCTACGCGCTGGCGGTGCCGGCGCGGCTCCCGTAGATTTTACCCCGCGCAGGGGGATTGATGGCGCAGGCGCGCCAAGGGAAAGCGATGCTTGCGACATTTCGCACCACGCACTACCGCTTCGAGCTCCAGGCGCTCGACGACCTGCATATGCCGGCCTACCAGGGCAGCACCTTTCGCGGCGGCTTTGGGCACAGCCTGAAGCAGCTGGTATGCTTCAAGGCCGACTGGCGCGCCTGCACGCCCTGCGCCCGCCACAACGACTGCCCCTACGGCTATATTTTCGAAACTACCGCGCCGCAGGAAGGGCCGGCGATGCACCACCTCCACGAAATTCCCTCTCCATTTGTGATCGAGGCGCCTTCGGAACAGCAGCGCGTCTATGCAGCGGGCGAGCTGCTTGGCTTCGACCTGGTGCTGGTAGGCCAGGCCGACACCTACCTGCCCTACCTGATCATGGCGTTTCAGGATCTGGGGCGCGCTGGCGTTGGGCAGCCACGCGGGCGCTACGCCCTCCGGCGCGTGCTGGCGCACCACCCGTGGCGCGGCGCGGAAGAGCTGAAGTACGATGGCGCGGATATGGTGCTGGGCGGCAATGGCGTTGGGGTGGGCTGGAACGATGTTGCGGCGCGCGCGGCCAGCCTGCCCGCCGACACGCTCACCCTGCGCTTCCACACGCCCACGCGCGTGAAATACCAGCAGACCTACGTGGTGCAGCCGGCGTTCCACGTGCTGATGCGCGCGCTGCTGCGGCGCATCTCCTCGCTTGCGCTATTCCACTGCGGCGAGGCGTGGGCCGGTGACATCCACGCGCTGCTCGCCGCCGCCGAAACCATCGAGACCGGCCAGTCTACGCTGCACTGGGTTGATTGGGAGCGCTTCTCGGGCCGACAGCGCCAGCGCATGACACTGGGCGGCTTTGTTGGCGAGATTAGATTCCACGGCAACCTCGCGCCATTTCGTGAGCTGCTGACCCTCGGCACGCTGGTGCATGTCGGCAAGGCGGCGGTGTTCGGCCATGGCCGCTACGACATTGTGGGCGCATAGCCACGCTGCCCAGCCCCGCGCTCACCCTCCCCACGACCGATTTTTTCCGCATCGTGCCCAATTCGGTGCAAAACGGCAAGCATCCCGCGTTCTATACTATATGGGCGCTACATGGCGCGCAAAAACCTTTCGTGAAGGCACAGCAATGTCGAATTACACTGCGCCAACTGTGTTCAGCTGCCCGCGCTGCAGCGCCTCCATCGCGCTGCAGGGCGACCAGGGGATCTGCAGCTACTGCGGCACGGCGGTCGAGCGGCCGGGCGCAAATTCCAGCACAAGCTCCTCGTTTTCGGTGAATGTTTCAACCAGCGCCTACCCGAGGGCGCGGGTCGTGCGGCGCGGCTGGCACCCGCTGCTGGCGCTGTTCCTGGCCGTCATCACGGCCGCCGGCGGCTTTCTGGCCGGCCGCGCCTCGGTGAATGCGCCGCTTGGCCCGATTGTGGTGCTGCCGACCGGCATGCCCGGGCCGGGCAACCTCGCCGCCACGGTGATTGCCAGCGTGGGCGTGAGCGACGGGGGATCGCTGAGCGAATTGCTCGCAACCCTGCCGCGCGATGGCGCGGGCGCGGATCTGCTGACCTTCTTGTACCACAGCGAGAGCAGCCGCTACACGCTGGCGCTGATCGATGGCGGCAGCCACCAGGCGCGCTGGCAAAGCCCGCTGCTGAGCAAAGAAGCCTACCAG
>LJCR01000974.1 GCA_001399705.1 Kouleothrix aurantiaca | reverse complement strand
GCCACCTCGGCCAGATCGTTGGTCAGGTAATCGCACTTCGGGTAGCGATTGCAGCCATAGAACGGCCGGCCGAACTTGCCGCGCCGCTGCATCAGCTCGCCCTGCTGGCACTTCGGGCAGGCTACGCCGGTTGGCTCGGGCAGCGGCACCGGCTTGCCGTCCTTGCCAATGCGGCGCGTGTTCGAGCATTCTGGGTAGCCGCTGCAGCCCAGGAACGGGCCAAACCGGCTCTTCTTGATGATCATTGGCTTGCCGCACAGGTTGCACATCACGTCGCTCATTTCGGGCGCGCTGGCGGCATTGATGACGAGCTGACCATCTTCGTCGCGATGGAAATCACCAGTGAACTCACAGTCGGGGTAGCGATTGCACGCCAGGAACTCGCCATTCCGGCCGAACTTAATCACGAGCTGGCCCTGCTGGCACTTCGGGCAGGTCAGGTTGGTCGTCACATCTTCGCGCTTGACGTTGCGCATGGTCTGCTTGGCTGCGGCGAGCGTACTCTCGAACGGGCCGTAGAAATCGCGCAGCACCGGGCCCCAGCGCTTCTGCCCTTCGGCAATATCGTCGAGCTGCTGCTCCATCGACGAAGTGAAGCCGTAATCGACAATGCTTGGGAAGTGCTCGACCAGCAGCTCGGTGACGACCCGGCCAAGCGTGGTTGGGATCAGCTTCTTCTCGGCCAGCTCGACATACTTGCGCTCAACGATTGTCGAAATCGTGGGGGCGTACGTCGAAGGCCGGCCAATGCCCAGGCGCTCCAGCTCTTTCACCAGGCTGGCCTCGGTGAAGCGCGGCAGCGGCTCGGTGAAGTGCTGGATCGGCAGCAACTGCAGCAGGTTCAGTGGCTCGCGCTCGGCCAGCGGCGGCAGCCTGCGCTCGCTATCTTCATCTTCTTCGCCCTCGTCGAGGCTGACGTTATACACCGCCAGGAAGCCCGGGAACTTCAGCACGCTGCCGGTGGCGCGGAAGGTGTACGGGTCGACCGTGCCGGCGGCGGGCTGCTGGCCGGCTGTGAGCGCGCCAATGTCCACCGTCGTGCTATCGAACAGCGCGGCCTCCATCTGGCTGGCGATGAATCGCTTCCAGATCAGCTCGTACAGGCGGAACTGCTCGCGCGACAGGATATCGCGCAGCATCTCGGGCGTGCGCCGGCTCGAGGTTGGGCGAATGGCTTCGTGCGCTTCCTGCGCGCCTTTCGCCTTGGTCTTGTAGACAGGCGACTTGGCGGGCAGGTAAGGCTCGCCGTAGCGCTCCATAATCACGTCGCGCGCTTCTTCCTGCGCATCGCGCGCAATGTTGAAGCTGTCGGTACGCATGTATGTGATCAGACCAACCGTGCCTTCGTCGCCGCCGATGTCCACGCCCTCATACAGCTGCTGCGCCACAATCATCGTGCGCTTGGCCGAAAAGCCCAGCTTGCGGCCAGCCTCCTGCTGCAGCGTGCTGGTGGTGAATGGTGGGGCCGGCGAGCGCTTTTTGTCGCGGCGGGTGATCTTGCGCACGACGTAGCTCGCGCCGTCGAGGTCGTCGACAACCGCCTGCGCCGAGTCCTGGTTGCCGATCGCGAATTTGTCGAGCTTCTTGCCGGCACGCTCGATCAGCACGGCGCGGAAGGTATCTTTGCGCTCGGGCGCCTGCCCGCGGGCTGGCTGCTTGCTCAGGTCGGCTTCGATCGTCCAGTATTCTTGCGGCACAAACGCTTCGATCTCGCGCTCGCGCTCGACCACCAAGCGCACCGCCACCGATTGCACGCGCCCGGCCGAAAGCCCGCGCATGACTTTTTCCCACAGCAGCGGCGACAGCTTGTAGCCCACCAGCCGGTCGAGCACGCGGCGGGCCTGCTGCGCATCCACCAGGTTATGGTCGATCTGGCGCGGGTTGGCAATCGCGTGCTGCACGGCGTTGCGGGTGATTTCGCTGAACTCCACGCGATAGATCGGTGTGCCGCGCGGGATTCCCGCCGCCTGGGTGATATGCCAGGCAATCGCCTCGCCCTCGCGATCGGGGTCGGTGGCGAGGTAGACGGCGTCGGCCTGACGGATCGATTTCTTCAGCGACGCGACGACTTTTTCCTTGCCCTTGGCAACCTCGTAGACGGGCTTGAAGTCGTGCTCGACATCCACGCCCAGGTCGCTCTTCGGCAAGTCGCGCACGTGCCCCATCGAGGCCTCGACCCGAAAGCCGCGCCCCAGGTATTTTTGTATGGTTTTCGCCTTGGCAGGCGATTCAACGATGACTAATTTGTCGGCCATAACGGCTCAGATCCTTATATAATAGAGCGCGCTGCCGGCTGCCTGCGCGGGACCGTCGCAGTTTGGCAGCTAGCAGGCAATGCTTGGGACAGCAAGTTCGCAAAAAGCAGGCTTGTGT
>LJCR01000973.1 GCA_001399705.1 Kouleothrix aurantiaca | reverse complement strand
CTTCGTGCCTTCGTGTCTTCGTTTCTCTATGCTCTTCGTGGTTACGCACGATTCGTCGCCAAGGCGCGGCGCATGCGCTCAAGCCCTTCGAGCAGCGTATCGCGCGGGCAGGCCATGTTCATACGCACAAAGCCCTCGCCGCCCGGCCCGAATGCCGCGCCATCGTTCAGGCCAACCTTGGCCTGCTCAAGGAAAAAGGTGTACGGGCTGCCTTCGATCCCCGCCTCGCGGCAATCGATCCACGCCAGGTAGGTGGCCTCGGGCACGGTCGTGCGCAGCTGCGGCATATTCTCGGCCAGGTAATCCACCAGCGTGTCGCGGTTGGCAGTCAGGTAGGCGCACAGATCCTCAAGCCACGCATCACCCTCGGTGTAGGCGGCCAGCGCTGCCGTCGCACCCATGACATTCGACAGCGCCGCGCCGGCTTTCTTCACGCGCTCGCGCATGGTTTCGTCGGCGATCACGCCAAAGCTGAAGCCCAGCCCGGGCAGATTGAATGTTTTGCTTGGGGCCATCAGCGTGACAGTGCGCGCGGCCAGCTCGGGCGAGAGCGAAGCGATCGGCGTGTGGCGCGCGCCACGCAGCGTCAGGTCGCTCCAGATCTCGTCGGAGATGATCGTCAGGTTGTGCCGCTCGCAGATTTCGCCAATGCGCGCCAGCTCGGCCGGCGACCACGCGCGCCCAGTCGGGTTGTGCGGGTTGCACAGCAGCATGACGGTGGTCTGCGGGCCAATCGCCGCCTCGAGCGCGTCGAAGTCGATCTCGTAGCGCAGGGTATTGCCGTCGGTAGTCGCAACAAGCTGCGCCAGGTCGGCGGTACACGCGCACGGATCGGGGGCAGTAAGGATGGGCGGGTAGACCGGTGGCTGGATGAGCATACCCGAGCCGCCTGGGCTGAAAGCGCGCGCGGCGATATTCATACCCACCACCACGCCAGGGTAGTACACAATCTGCTCGGGCGTGACCACCCAGCCAAAACGTCGCTCCAGGCGTGCGCAGAGCGCTTCGGCGAGTGCCGGAGGAGGGGCTGCATAGCCAAAAACGTCGTGCTCAGCCCGCGCGCGCAACGCCCGGCCTATCGGTGGTGCCGTACGAAAATCCATATCGGCGACCCACATTGGAAGCACATCTTCGGGGTAGTAATTCCATTTCGCAGAGCCGCTTGACCGTCGCTCGACCAACTCATCGAAGTGCGTGATCATCCAGTGCCTCCCAGTTCTCACATGCAGGGAAAACAGAATGGCGGGCCAGTGCCGGCCACGCCGCCACCAACCCACCACGAAACCACTCTGGGCGCCGTGGCCCACACCCGCTATTTCACCTGCGCTATTATAAACCCTTTGCCGCAATTTCCCACGCGGCGCTGCCAGCTACTTCGCCTGCACCGTTTTCGCCATCCCGTCGATGAGCTGCTGCTTTTCCGCATCGGTAAGGGCAGCGTTGGGGTGAAGAAGCGTGAAATAGCTGGGTGGCATCTCGCCGCGCGAGACCTCGCGCTGGATCTGCTGGTCGAGCGGGAAGCGATCCTGCCGCGCCAGCGAACTTTGCCAGTCGTCGAAGTTGAGGTGCCGCCGCCCCGAGATCACGTCGCGCGTGATCAGCCACGAGGCCGGCGCGACATACGAATACCATGGCCATGTCGTCTGATTGCTGTGGCAATCGAAGCAGGCGCGCTGCACCAGCGCTTGTGTCTGCGGGCTGTCCCACGTGGGCTGCGACACGACCGCCGGGTTGGTGTTCCACAGCCAGCTTGGCACCAGCTGGATGAGTACCAGCAGAATAAGTGCGCCGCTGAGCAGACGGCGCGGGGTAAGCCATGTTCGCATGTGTCATTTCTCCTTGCTGAACGACGAAAACACAATGCGACCGGATTGCAACCGAGGGCGACCATCATTCGTGTGAGCGTTGCTGTGAAACACAAGCAGCGTGCTGCGAGCACCAGGATTGCGCGGCATCATATCAATTATACGTTAGTTTCTCATTAACATACGCTCAATTCGCTTGCTGCCGAAGCTCAAAGAAGACGCTATTCCTTTATCGCTTGCGACGTCGCAATTATCTGCTGGTTGATCGCCTTGACGGCGGCTGCATCGGGCTTGAGCACCGCACGGTCGTAGGTCAGCAGGCCGTTCAGCTCGGTTTCGACATCGGAGATCTGCGTGTAGATCGCTGCGTTCAGGCCCAGCCTGGTCATCAACCGCTCGACGGTGGTCATAAGCTGAACGTACTGCTTGGTCAGCTCCTGCGCGTCGCCTTTGTTGAGGTAGCTGAAGCCATCGCCCGGCCGCCAGATGTGGTCCTTCATGCCCAGGCCCAGCCCGCCAAACTCGCCCAGCACCGAAGCGCGCGTGGCCGACGGCAGCGGCGCGCCCGGCCCGACAT
>LJCR01000971.1 GCA_001399705.1 Kouleothrix aurantiaca | reverse complement strand
GCGGTCGGTCTTGCCGGCGTAGGAGTGGCGCTGCTCGGTGGATTCGCGGCCATACGCGCGCGCCATTGCGGCGCGCATTGCCTCGCCGGCCACGCCACCGCTGTAGAGCAGCGTGCCGTCAATATCCCAGAGAATCAGTTTCTGCATGTTCTTTCTCCCTAGAGTATGGCAAGGCCCGCATTATATCGCAGGAGTCAGAGGTCAGGAGTCAGAAGTCAGGGATTAGGGTTCGAGGTTCGGGAGAAGCAGGTTTTCACAGCGCAAAAAACGTTCGGAGGCGGCCGTGCCACCCCCGAACGTTTGCGCAAACAGAACCCTGGCCGCGCTCTATTTTGGAACCTGCGGCGGATCGGGCTTCTGAACGTCGGGCAGATCAACCACATCGCGCACCGGGTAGACCAGCCGGTCGACCACGTTACCCAGGCGCTTGAACTGCGGCGCAAGCTCGGTGTCCGCCATCGCAATGTCGACCGGCACATCGAGTCGAATGGGGATGGTGACGTTATCCAGCGGAATATCCATCTTCAGCGCGATATTCAGCGGCGTGCCGGCCGGCAGCACCAGGCTGATGTTCTGCGCGCGCAGGCGGTTGCCGGCCCCCAGGTCGATATCTGCGCCGGCCAGGTTCAGCGGCACGTCGCTCGTCAGTGTCACCTGCGTCTGCTGATCGACCGGCACCACCACGCCCTTGCCCTTGAGCGGCAGCTGCTGGTCGAGCGGGATGGTAGTTTTGATATGCGCGGCCTGCAGCTGCTGCACCACGTCGCGCAGCTCGGCGACGTTGCCTTGCGCAAAGCTTTGCGCGTTCAGCATCGTACTGCCCAGCTCGGGCCGCCACTTCCATACAAAAAAGAGCCCGCCGACAATCACGCCGATCAGGATCAGGTTGATCAGGAATGATGTCAGAATCATCGCCTTCCACAGGAGCGGCAGCTGCACAAACAGCGGCCGTGCGTCGCGCGGGCCATCGGCGCTGCGCGAAAACCAGCCCGTTGATACGCGGCGCGCTTCTGAGTTCGCCATGCCGGTCTCCTTTGTCTGCAGTGTGATTGTGCAGTACGCCGAGATGCGTACGCGGGCAGTATATACCACGCCTGCTCGTAATGCAAGACACTCTTTATTGCGAAATGGCTTCAGAAAGCGCGGCGCGGCGTTGGATTGTCAGAATAGCGCGGCTATGCGCCGCCAAAGTAGCGTAGCGCCAGGCGCAGGCGATCTTCCACGGCGGGCGGAGCATCGGCGGGCAGGGCGGCGATGGCAGCATTCGCCTCGGCAGCGCTGAAGCCCAGGCTCACCAGCATCTCGGCCAGCTCGGCGTTGGCGGCCATGACCGCCGGGGTCGCGCCAACAATCGGCGCGCCGCCCTTGATCTCGAGCTTGCCGCGCAGCTCCAGCACCAGGCGCTCGGCGGTTTTCTTGCCAATGCCGGGCACGCGCGAAAGGCGGGCGGTGTCGCCGCCGGCAATTGCGGCGCGCAGCTCGTCGGAAGAAGCGGAGGAAAGCAGGCTCAGCGCGACTTTCGGGCCGATACCGCTGACGCCCAGCAGCGTCTCGAACAGGTGGCGCTGGTCGGTGGAGGCGAAGCCATAGAGCGCCAGCAGGTCTTCGCGGATGTGCAGGTGTGTGTAAAAGCGCACCTCGCTGCCGATCTCGCCCAGGCTGCCCAGCACATTGCGCGGCGCAAAGATCTGAAAGCCCACGCCGCCCGTCTCAACGACGGCGTGATCCACGCTCACAAACAGCAGCGTGCCGCGAATTGATGCGATCATTGGGTGGTCTCCGCTGGGCGTCACTGGCAAGAATGCGGGGATTATAGCATAGATGTGCGTGTGAACGACCACGGACGACTGACGAACGGAATGGTTCACCACGGAGGCACAGAGGCACGGAGGTTTGGGGAGTTTCAGGTTTGCATGTTTGAAAGTTGCAGGTTCGCAGGTTGCAGTTCGCTGCCCGCTGCCCACTGCCAACTGCAAGTTGCCCGCTGCCGACTGCCCGCTGCCCGCTGCCCGCTGCCGACTGCCCGCTGCAAACTGCAAACTGCTCACCCTTCACCTATTCCCCCTGTCACCCTTTCATCTTGTCATCCTGTCACCCTGTCACCCCGCCACCGGCGCGGCGTGCGGCGCATCTTCGGCAATCACGCCGTCGCGCACGTGAATGACGCGGCGGGCGTGCGCGGCGATGTCGGGCTCGTGCGTCACCAGGATGATCGTCATGCCCTGCTCGCGGTTCAGGCGCTCGAAGATGCCCATAATCTCCTCACCGGTCGTGGTGTCGAGCGCGCCGGTCGGCTCGTCGGCCATGATGATGCGCGGGTTAGTCACCAGCGCGCGGGCGATCGCGACGCGCTGCTGCTGGCCGCCGGAAAGCTCGTTGGGCT
>LJCR01000972.1 GCA_001399705.1 Kouleothrix aurantiaca | reverse complement strand
CGTTGAAGGCGCTCTGGACATCGGCGTACAGATCGTCGAGCGCTGCAACCTGCCCCGAGGTCACCAGGTCGCGGTTGAGCTGGCTCTCGAACACGTCGGGCGCATCCGAGCCGAGCAGCGCGGCGTTGAGCGCGGTGCCGTAGTCGCCCGGCTTCCACACCACGTTGACCTTGACATTGGGCTTGACCTTGGCATAGTCGGCGGCGTAGCGGTTGGCGGCCTGCTGCGTGCCTTCTTCGCCGTACTGGTGGTACCAGTGGGTGATCTCGATCGCGTTGCCGCCCGCCACCGGGGCGCTGGTGCCGCTCGCTGCCGAGCCGCCGCTCGTGCCGCCGGTGCTGCCGCCACATGCCGCCAGCAAACCCGCCGCCCCTGCCGATGCCGCAACCATGCGTAGGAAACCGCGCCGGCTCAATCGTTGACCGTTCTCATTGTTTCGCTGAGCATCTGTCGCCATGGTACGCTTCCTTTCAATGCTGAAACCAACTGGAGTTCGCCAAACCTTCAGCAACCGTCTGTTCCTTCCCAAACTCCTTTCTTGGTGCAGAACAATGGTGCCCAGGCCACGCAGCTAAGCCGAAACCCGGCTCGACTGGCGCTCGACCAGGTAGCAGGGCTCGCGGTGAATCGCGGGCGTTGGCGCGTCGCCGCGAATCGCAGCCAGCAGAAGCTGGCCGGCCCGCTGGCCCATCTCGTAAAACGGCAGTGCCACAGTGGTGAGCGGCGGGCGCTGGTAGGGCGCAAAGATACGGTTATCAAACCCCAGCACCGCCACGTCCTCGGGCACGCGCAGCTTGCGCTCGTGCAGCGCGTCGAGCGCGCCAACCGCCATGCTGTCGGTGCCGCAGAACAGCGCGTCGGGCGGCTCGGGCATGGCCATAAGCTCATGCGCCAGCGCATATGCGCTTGCCTCGTGCCAGTCGCCTTCACACACCAGCAGCGGGTTGAACGCAATGCCGGCTGCGTGCAGGGCCTCGCGGTAGCCGTCGAGACGCTGGATCGTCGCCTCGTAATCGCGCGTGCCGCTGATCATGCCGATCCGCCGCCGGCCTGCCTCAATCAGGTGGCGCACGCCGAGCTGCGCGCCGCCCTTGTCGTCGGGAATAACGCAGGGCACCGCCACATCACTGGTGTACTGGTACAGATACACCACCGGCACGTCGTTCAGCGGCAGGGCCGGCGCGCCGCGCGCGCGCACGCGGTAGCCGCTCATCAGGATGAGCCCATCGACCTGCTTATCGAGAAACACTTCGAGCAGCGCGCGCTCGCGCGCCATGTCGCCGTGGCTGGTGCTCATAAAGACGCTGAAGCCATGCGGGCTTACCGCATCCTCAACGCCGCGCAGCATAGGGATCGTGAACAGGCCCTCGGGGTCGTCGCTCACCACGCCAATCGTCAGCGTGCGCTTGGCCTTCAGGCTGCGCGCAATACGGTTGGGGCGGAAGTTCAGTTTCTGCACAGCCTCAAGCACGCGCTCGCGGGTGCTGCCACGCACATGGGGCGCGTGGTTCAGCACCTTGGAAACAGTCGCCGGTGATACGCCTGCCAATGTCGCGACATCCTGAATAGTCGTGGCTTTGGAGCGCAAGGGCATCATTGCCTCCCCGACAGTGCACGAAACCAAGCCGATTGCGGCTGCGTAGGCACGAATACGAACCAGGCTTGCGGCAAGCGCCGAAATCGATTTATGCCAGCGTTTTCAGGCGCAACGAAACTACACAAGCCGAACGCTTGCTAATGGCCAGAAAGCACGGGTGCTATTGAGCGACGAAAAGAAGGGAGATTTGTAAATCGATTTACAGTCTAACGAGCTTTCCGGAAATGTCAAGACCTGAATTAGGTAAACGCTCGCGATGGACTTATAATAATACTTAATTTAAGTCTCGTCAAATCCAGCCCGCAGCCGTTGACAGGACTTATTCTAACTATTATCATAAGTGCCACCCTGCTTAGTTCAGCAAAGGCGCGCTATGAGCAAGCAAACCACGAAAGACATTCGGCGCGGCAACCGGCTCGCGGTGCTGCGGCGAATCTACACGGCTGCGCCCGTCAGCCGCCAGCAGATCACCGAGGCCTCGGGCCTGAGCCAGGCGACGATCGCGAATGTGGTGACCGACTTGCTGGGGCTGGGCCTGGTGGTAGAGGCTGGCTTTGAAGACTCGCAGGGGGGCAGGCCGCGCGCCATGCTCGGCATCAACGCCGAGAGCGGGGCGTTTGTGGGCATCGACATCGCCGAAACGTATATCGACTTCGAGCTGTTCGATCTGCGGCTCGCGCCACTGGCCTCGGTTGAGCACACGCTGCACCCCACCGAAAACCAGCCCGAGCAGATCGTCGCGCACCTCGCGCAGGGCCTGAACGACCTGCTGGCGCAGGCGGCCAT
>LJCR01000970.1 GCA_001399705.1 Kouleothrix aurantiaca | reverse complement strand
CGGGATATTGATCAAGGGCGGCGCGTTCCTGGAGCGGGCTGGCGCGATCTCGGCCGTGGCGCTGGACAAGACTGGCACGCTGACGATCGGCAAGCCGCAGCTGACTGATGTGATCGCGCTCCAGCCGGCGCTGGCGCCGGCAGGAATGCTCGACGACCGTGCCGAGCTAGCCACAGCGCCGTCCGCGCGCTGGTCCGAGGCCGAAGGCGAGGTGCTGCACTGGGCCGCGATCGCCGAGTTCGGATCCGAGCACCCGCTGGCGCGCCCGATCCTGGCTGAAGCCGCGGCGCTCGGCGACGTTCCGCACGCCGACGCGTTCGAGCCATACCCTGGGCGCGGTGTCCGCGCGATCTTTCAGGGGCACGAGGTCGCTGTCGGGACAGTCGATCTGATGGCCGAGCTAGGGGTTGAGCCTGGCGCGGCGGCGCTGACGCACCTCGCCCGGCTGCGGTCGGCCGGCAAGACCGCCATGCTGGTCGCGCTCGACGGCATCGCTTTGGGTATCGTGGCGGTCGCCGACCAGATGCGCGTGGCGGCGCCGGCGCTGATCGAGCGGCTGCGTGCGAGCGGAGTGTCGCGCATTGTCATGCTGACGGGCGACGACCCACGCGCCGCGGAGGCGATCGCCGCCGAGGCTGGTGTCCGCGAGGTGTGCGCCGGGCTGCTGCCCGACGACAAGCTCGCGGCGATCCGCCGGCTGCAGGGTGATGGCCACGTCGTTGCGATGGCCGGTGATGGTATCAACGACGCGCTGGCGCTAGCGGCAGCGGACATCGGCATCGCCATGGGCGCGGCGGGTACGGACGTGGCGATCGAGACCGCTGACATCGCACTGATGACCGACGATCTGCTGAAGATCGCCGAGGCGATCAAGCTCTCCAGGGCGACACTGCGGACGATCCGGCAGAATGTTGCGATCGCCCTGCTGGTGGTGGCAGGCCTGCTGCCTGGCGTGCTGCTCGGCCAGGTGCACATGGCCAGCGGAATGCTCATCCACGAGCTGTCGGTGCTGGTGGTGATCGCGAATGCGATGCGGTTACTGCGGGCGTGAGATGCGCTTGCGCCTGTGGCGATGATACGATGTGGGATAGGTGGCTCGCATGGCGAGCGCGAGTGGTGCGCGACAGTTGCTGTCGCACACCACTCGCATTCGTCGTTGGTTGTCAGCGCACTGGCCCTGACCGCTGCTGATTGCGTGGCAGATCGCGCGTCGGTGGGTTGCCTTCGGCGAGCGCACCGTCCGCGAAGACGCCGCTGCTGATGACGCCGGTGGTGCCGTTGGTTCCAGCGTTGTCGCCAACCCAGTCAGTCGCGGCTGGAGTCGCAAAGACATAGTGACGCCAGGCAAGCGCGCCCTGGTCGGCTTCGCTGCGCCCGTGCTCGGGCGCAAGTTGGCGGCTCATCGCGCGCGGCGCGTGCCGGCGCAGAATCGGATCGGCACGTTCGCACGTCGGGCTGTCGAGCAGGACCGTGAGCGACCAGCAGATCGCGGACTGATCGCCTTCCCGAGCATGCGGGCAACCGTGGGCCGCCTGCGCGCCCATACGGATGTCGGGATAGGGTATCGCGGCGTCTTGCAGCTCGTGCAGGGCCGCCTCGGTGTCGGCCAGCCTGGTGTAGCGCGCGACGAGTGTCTCGAAAACGTGCTGTGGTTGCATGGTTCTACCTCGCTCTCATCTTGCGCTCAAGTATCCTCCGTCTTGATAGTGGGTTCCTTGCGCCAGCGCAAAGAGCGGCGCGGCCCATCAGGTTAAACTGTATGGGAAATGTTGAACCCGCAACACTTCGCCGCGGAGCTGGGAGCAGAATGTCGCGGCCGAGATGGAGAAACCCATGCCTGGATACATGCCGATCACCCCCGACATGACTGTTGCCGATATCATCGCGCGGCATCCGCAAGCCATCGATCTGCTGGCCGCGCAGCACTCGGCCTTCGAGCGGCTGCGCAATCCGCTGCTGCGCAAGGCTTTCAGCCGGCTCGTCACGCTGCGACAGGCCGCGGCGATCGCCGGAGTCGACCTGGTGGTGCTGATCGAGGTGCTGAATGGAGCTACCGACTCGGCGCTGCCCGCCGCCGATACAGCGGCGGGCGTACCGAGAGACCCACCGGAATGGTTTGACGAGACTCGCGTGGCGGCGCGCCTCGACGTGCGCGCGGCGCAGCGCGCCGGGCAGGAGCCGCTGGCCGACATTCTGCGCGCGGTTCGCACGCTGCCGCTCGGCGGCATCCTGGCGCTACACAACACCTTCGAGCCGCTGCCGCTCTACACATTGCTGGGCCGGCGTGGATTCCAGGCCTGGGCGCGCCACCTGGCCGAGGACGATTGGGAGATCTTCTTCGCGCAGGTCGCGCCCGCGCCGACGCATACCAGCGCTGAAGCAACC
>LJCR01000097.1 GCA_001399705.1 Kouleothrix aurantiaca | reverse complement strand
GGTTTTGATAGGCGCCATCCCTTTTTACATATTCTCGATATTTCAGGATCTTTCGGACCCAGTCGTTATAGTCAGCATTACTCCTGCCTATTTCTGTTCCACGGTCAACCTCAACAAACCGGTGATAATCCCAGGGTTGCGCCTCCCGCACTCTCAAGCAGAAATATCCATCAGGAACGAGGACTACATTACTTTCAGTCTTGCCACCGGGCAAGGTGATGGTAAGCCTGTCGCTACTGTGCCTGCTTTTGAGGTCCATGTCGTCGTAATAGGTCATTATGCGAGCATCATTTCCAAGCTCAAAAACTGCGCGCATCAGGACAACACGGAAATCGTTAATAAGGGTGAAGTGCTCGATGTACTCTTTACTCAGCCGCTTATCCTTTTGACGGCACGGAAGCTCGACCATAGAGACCTTGCGCCAAGCAGCAAGTGTTTGTCGCCCTTTTTGAGAAAGGCGATACACGTAGGCTTTCTTGCCTTCGCTTTTCAGTTGGTACCGCTCGATTTCCTCAATAAGCCCAGCTTCTCTGAGCTTTTTGAGAAGCTCCAAGCAATAGGAATCGCGGTAGGGCTCTCCTTTGTTGTACCGTAGAGGAAAGCAAAGTAGAGAGATTTGGAGTGATGTCAGTGCGCCGCATTCGCAGATGGCACTTAAGACCTCCATTGCCCGAGGAGTAAGCGGCTGCCCGTTCTGTTCGGAAGCACTGCTCTTCATACTTTATTCTATCACCGGCGTCCTAATCGGACCCTCTTCGTCATAGGGATCATCGTCTGGCGCTTGCGTATCTGGTATCGCTGGTGCTGCTGGTGGTTCATCAGGAGGCGGCGGGGCGCTCTGAGGACTGCCCAGAGGACTACCTCCGCCTTCCCCAAGCCGCCTCCTGATTTCAGCTTCAACCTCGTGCCTATCACGACCGAACGTTTCGCGTGAATGCGTGCGTATGTCTTCGCTCAAACTCTTTTCTTGTGCCGTGATTGGCTCTTTCGGCTCAAGTGTATACTGAACCGGCTCACGGTTCGCAACGACAGTACAGAGCGCGACATATTGCGGCAGGTTTGAAAGCATGTTGGCAACTTCGTTAGCAACATCACTATATACACGCTCTCTTTCTGTCACCTTCTCAAGCTGCCCTACGGGGGCGTAACACGGATGCTGGCACAACAGGTATCCGAGCACAAAGACAAGCGTGTGGAGCTTAGCCTCCCACGCATCAAGAGAATACGCGGTGCTCCAGCGTAGCTTGAGCGTCTCTGGTGATGGCGCGCTCTGCCTCAACCAACTCACATCACTTTCTGCCTGTGTTGCCAGATTCACACGAAACTCTTGCTGACACCTCTCTAGCTCGCTTCGTGTCCACTCCCACAGGCCGGCTTCTCCCCCTTTGGTAATCTGCTCCAGCAGTGTGCGATTGTAACCGTCGCCGACTTTTCCGCGCTCGCGTCGAAAGGCGCGAAGCTTGCCTACCTGGAAGACATATCCAAGGTGTCCACTACCAAACCATTCTCTGTCCAAGTTGGAAAGGCTGTAGAGCCGATCAAGCGCTTCACAGAGCCTGTCTAGCCCTCCCCCGCCGCTCTGGCCCCACGTAGTTATCTGTGCGTCATTTTGAGCACCCATCATGAAAAACAGAATGCGGTTAAGAAGGCGCTCAAGCTCCTCTACTTGTCGCTCAAACTGCTCTTTTTGTCTGTCGTACCCAGCGCGGTCAAAGGCTCGCTCACTGGAACGCTTACCAGCAACCAGCTTGGGCCGAAGCTCAACAGCACCCACGCGAGCTGCGTTCAAAATCCGAGCATAGAGTTCGTCCAGATGCATCCGCAGTTTTTCGTAAGTATCAAGAACTGCTCTGTCCTCGTGCCGCCCACTGGATAAAAACTCAAGGACATTTGAAACAAGCGCGTATCTCGGGCGCTCTGTGGTTCGCCCTTCCGGGATAGTTAGTTTAAATTCAGGGGCAAGCTCAGCACCATCTTTTCCGCTTACTCGAAAGACAATTTTGTTCCCAACGGCTACGGTGCTTCCTTTGAGCTTATCGTCGTCAATCTGGCCGCGGTTTTGATGCGCAACAACGACATCAACCCCAAATTTACTGCCTTCATCCTGTATGCGCGCAAATGTTGTGGTCATAAAGCGCGGAAACTCATCGGCAAGAATGTGGAACTTGCGCCGTTTCCCGCCACCCGAGCGAGAAAACATCGCCCGAGCAATATCCCAAATGAGGTACGCCCCAATAAAGGACGCATCGTCACGCCCAATTCTGTCCGGCAGCTTGACGATGATAACTTTTCCTTCGTCCATTGCTTCGCGAAAGTTTATGGAGTTTTGAGGCTGCCCAAAAAGGGCTCGCATGGTTCGGCTACTCTCAAAGCGCCGCAGTTTGTTCAAAGCCGGGCCAAAGTCTTCACGCTGTGATGCATCACGTGCATCGTAGAGGCTCCAAAAACGTCTGACTTGCGAGTAATGCGGGAGAAGTTTGTCATAGAACCGCTGGCGAAAGCTGGCGCTCTGAAGAAAGAGCGGTGCCTCGGCCAGGGTGTATCCTTGGTTCACTACAAAGGTCGTTGCGAGGTTTCGTAACACCTCATTCATGCGAGGAGCGTTCTTGAACGCCTCCCGAAACTCTTCGAGGTTATGGAGAAAGTCAAGGAACTCATTGGCAATAGCGCCGGCGTCGTCAAAGTCCGGTGCGTAAAACGGGTTAAAGCCAAATGGCCGCTCGGTATCTGAGGCATCCCAGAAAATGACATCACCCGCTCGCTCTTTGGGGATTGCTTGCAGAAGTTTCTCGGCACTGTCCCCGTGTGGGTCCAGAAAACATAGACCGTCGCCGTTTAGGATGTCGCCGAGTGCAATGTGCTCAAGGAGCGTACTCTTGCCCGAGCGCTTGATGCCGATGATATACGTAGACAGCTCCCGCGCTTCTTGAGAGAGTGTAACCTCTTGCCCGGTCGCTCTATCTTTCCCAATAATGACTGATGCACTCATAGAGGACACTCTTTTCGCGGGCTACCACGAAAACACACCCGTAAGGACGCGGGTAGTCTTTTCACCCACGTTTTCACAAGCACCAGGAGCGCGATTAACAGTATAACGTTTCGGTCAAGACCCGCCGCACGGCGGGCAATAAAATCCTGCCCGAAGGGCAGTACCTTTTAGCAGCGAGCCGGAAGGAAGTCCAGAGGGAAAGCCGGCGAAGCTGCGCGCCGTCGGGTGAGCCAAGCGTAGCGCAGGCGAGTCCGACTCCATCCGTCCATCCCGAAGTGAGGCGTAAGCCGAACGTAGCCCGGAGGTCACGCCCGCGCAAGCGGTGAGCGTGGCCGTAGGGTTCAGACCGTGTTTCCTATAGGACGAGAAAGCATCTCTCTTTTCACAGATTTTGCCAGGCAGTTTTGCTTAGAGGATGATGAGAACACGGGCTGAAGGTGGACGGATGGAGTCGGACTCGCAAGGACAGTCGAATGTGTGCTGCTAGTTAGCCCACGAAGTGGGAAAACGAAGCAAGAGCGCACATGAAGGGTGGCCGCAGTGAGGACGACGGCGCATCATAGGTGCGATTGCCCCGACGGTCGAGCCGAAGGCGAAGGACGGAGGGGTATGAGCGCCTTGATATCTTCCCTCTGGGTCGCTTGCGAGGCTCGATGCCGACGCAAGTGACAACATACTGCATTGATAAGCCAACCTGCTTTATTGAAAAGCAGGGGTTAAAGCAGGTATTCAAGCAGGTGGTTTGCCACTACTCACGACATTTTCACACGCTTTTTGTAAAGTGTTACAGGGTATTATCGCCTGAGGGAGAACATGCGCTCTACTCTTTCGCGCTTTACAGCCAATACAGAGCCAGTTAGCACAGTAAGTGCAGAGGTATGGCAACAAGAGACCCGTGGCTTAGGGGATGAAGATCGGGTGATAAGAAGCGGTACCTCTCACCTTCTCAGATCGCCTGTGCTGGACGATAACTACTAGCCCTACTAAGTTCCCTATCCAACCAGTTCCGCTGCCATCCTAGGAAGCTCAGCGCCTCAGAAGGAACATCTAAAAGCGCGGGTCGTAGCATCTCGTTCGACTAACTTTATGAAATATTTCACAATAACAGGCAAAAAAACAGGAGGGTGTTGCACTCAACCCACCTGCTGTGATAAAGTGTATGAGCAGCTTATTGCTTGTAGTGCTTGGTGGCTGCATTCCACACACTCTTTATATAGGCTTGATGGCCGTCATTGTAACCCTTACGATGACCGGCCTCGTAGCCTTCTCGTAAGCCAATTTTGTACCCATCACTATACCCCAAAACGAACAAACGGCACCGTAATTTGTGCCAAAAACCTTTTGGTCTGTGAGACATTTTGCTTCACCTCCTTTACCTTTTTCAAGCACTGGCCCTCCGTGCTTTGCTAATTGCTACTGATTGGGCCTCAACGTCTTAATTAACACCCTTCACCTTTCCAGCTAGATGTGATGCTGCTCTCTGAACGAGTAAAACTCCTTGCGGCTGAAGATAATGTGGTCGAGTAGCTCAATCCCAACGACACGGCCAGCTTCAACAAGAAGATTGGTAATCTGGCAGTCTTCATCGGATGGAGTACAGTCATTCGAGGGGTGATTGTGAGCAATTACAATGCTCGCAGCACCAAGGGTGATCGCTCGGCGATACACCTCGCGGGGATGTAAGATTGACGCATTGAGTATGCCGATACTAATCACGTCCACAACCTTTACACGGTTTCTCACGTCAAGAATGAGAACAAAGCCATGCTCCTGGTCGCGCTCAAGTGGATCGATTCGCAAGAACCACCGTTGCAACGCCCTCGCAATAACTTCTGGGTGTGTGGCATAAAGCCGAGTGTTCTCAAGAAGGATCATAGCGCTGCCTCCCCTTCCGAGTTGATGTAGTCAACAAAGCGCTTGAAACTGAAGTAGGGGTTCTCCACTTTGAGCATTTCCATTTCAATCTTGAGCATCGCATAGAGGTGCGGGCTATCTTCAATCTTTGCAAGTCCAAGCTCGATGCGCACCCTGCGGTACACCTCGGCTTTTCGCTGAAAGTCCACCGTGAACATGCGTCGTCGCCCTTTTTGGAGTTCTGAGAGGTCACGGATAACGACTTGTGCTCGACGTACTTCGTCCTGGGCCTGGCGTATCAGACTGTCTGTCTTGGTGCTTGGTTCCTTACTTCCGGAAAGAGCCGCGCTTTCACTGCGGTACATCTCAATTTTTGCCTGCCAGTCGCTAATGCAATAGTTGGGATAGACCCTCAACAGCTCAAATGCTTCAAGTGTAAAGTCAACTCCGCTTTTGGTTGAATGGAATAATAGATTTTCGCTCATAAATTTTGCCTTTTTGTAAAGTTAATAATCATTCCCCCTTTTCTTCTGAGGACTGTGGGCTTGGTCTCAACGACAAAAGCACACGGTAGGCACGGCCCAAACTTTCGCGAACATCTTTTCGGGTAAAGTCAACTTCGGAGAAATCAAAGGTTTGCTCTACTGGTAGGCTAGCTACTCTTCGTCGCTCTAGGGGTTGAACCACTTCCTCACATCGTCTGCGCTCTACTTGCTCTTGAGTGGTAAACAGGTCCTGCTGGACATAGACTTCCTGCATATATGGTTTCTTTCACCTCCTTTCCACAACCCGAGGAATGCGCTAATAGGTGGCTCTCTGGTCGTGAAGTACAGGTGCAAGCGGGGGATATAGCAAGGGATCTAGGTGATGAGGTAGAAGCACTACGAGGTCAAAAAGGGATTACAGGTGACGCTATGGCCAATCGAGAATTTTGACATGCCAAGCGCGTTCTAACCTGGTAAATACACTAAGTTAAAGCGGATTTTCAAGAGGATTGAGAGAAAAGGGTTTTTGAGCAAGAGAGGTGTACCAACGAAAACAACCGCCAAGCGGGGGAATGCTGACGGTTTCTATTCGTTACTGCTATTCAGTTGGTCTTGGGAAAGTGGTGCGCTCCTGTTTTTGGCTACTTTGTCTGACTTCTCAGGTTTTCTTGTTTCGTGCTTTGGGCAAAAGTATATCATGAAATAAGCTCATTTCAAGAGGATTTCCCTTAGAAGCTATCCGGAAAGTTGAAGCGAGATATGGTATAGTTCCTCCTTCATCTGAGTACAGGCATTCAGACGAAGCGGGGAGAAAGAACATGGGCTACCCAACCGACGCCACCGATCAGGAATGGGAGATTGTGGCTCCAGAATTGAGCCGAAAAGCACCGACCGGCCGACCGCGCACAGTCGATCTCCGCCAGGTATTCAACGCCATTCGCTACAAAAAGAAGACTGGCTGCCAGTGGGATATGTTGCCCGAAGGCTTTCCGCCCAAGAGTACCGTGTTCGACTACTACAAAAAGTGGAATGAGGACGGCAGTTGGATACGCATCAACGACATCCTCCGCGAGCGTGTCCGTCACGCCCTCGGCAGAGACTCACACCCTCATATTGCAGTGATGGACAGCCAGAGCGTCAAGACCACAGAAGCCGGCGGTGATTGTGGTTTTGACGCGGGAAAAAAATATCAAAGGTCGCAAGCGCCAGCTGATTGTTGACACGAACGGCTTTGTGATACGGGTGCTGGTGCATGCAGCCGATATCAGCGAGAGTGAAGGTGGTATCTGGCTGCTGAATGAGCACAGTGATGCGCTTACGAGCCTGAACAGCATACGTGTCGATCAAGGCTACAAACGGATGTTTGTCGACTGGGTCAATCAGTACCTTTCGTGTGCGGTCGAGGTCGTCGAGAAGGCGGCTGGTCAGGTTGGGTTTGCGGTTTTGCCAAAGCGCTGGGTGGTCGAGCGAACGTTCGCGTGGTTGGGTCGCTATCGACAGCTGAGTAAAGAATACGACCGCCGTCCGGAAAGCACGGAAGGCTGGATCTATCTTGCCTCCATCGATATCTTACTCAAACGCCTCTTTCGTGCGAAATAGTTTCCGGACCACTTCTTAGAGCTTCCTTAACCGACTACCCCTCACACGGATACTCAAGAACTTCGTACACGACCTCGCCGGTTGGCAGTAGTCGCTCGTGTCCTAAGCTTCTGCGCCGCTTCGAACTTGGCCCTGAAGGTACTGCCGGAATGTCGCCAAAGGTGTAGTCACGCTCTATTGCCCGGTAGAGCCAGCGTGGGTAGCTCTGGACGTGGACGCCGCTTTGCAACGCACGGCAAAGATTGGTTATCTGCTCGTCGATGCGCTCGGGGTTATACCGTTGGGCAAACTGTCGGGCAAGGTTTTGGTCAAATCCCAGCTTTCTTAGCTTCTCAACAACAAGCTTTCTTTCCTTGTCCCCTTCCCCTGCTTCGGAGTATTGGTATTGTATTGTTTTTCTTTTCTCTTCTTCCTCCCTTAATAGTCGTCCAGATTTCTGGAAAGTGAGCGTGGGATTTGTCGCCGATTCTTCTCCCCTTGAT
>LJCR01000969.1 GCA_001399705.1 Kouleothrix aurantiaca | reverse complement strand
GTTCCGTGCCGTCACGCGTTGTAATGAGCCCCATTGTGTTTCTCCCTGATTCTTCTCTCCCCTCGCCGAGCAAGAGTAGCAATAGCCGTTCCTTCGGTAACAAAATCTCTCGTATAGAATAGTGACTTTTCGGCGAAGGCTGCGGTGAAAGAAGTGGACGTTTTGGTCCGCCCAACTTATTTTTCTTCATACCGAGGAGAAGCAAATGGCGTCAAGACCTTTTCCCTCCGACGTGCTTGTGCAGGTTACCGAAATCTTGGCGGCGTGCCAGCAGATCGATCCCGAGATGCGCGCCGGCCCCCTGACACAGGCTGCGCTTGCCACTGCGCTGACGGAAGCGCGCAGCTACCAGACGCAGATTCAGGATCTTGAGCTGCAGCTGATCACTATGCGCGACAAGCGCGATGCCAGCCTGAGTGAGCTGTGGGACGTGGTGAAGCGCGTGCGCTCGACCGTGAAGGGCATGTATGGCGACGACTCGGTTGAATACGAGATGGTGGGCGGCACGCGCCTAAGCGACCGCCGGCGCGCCGCGCGCCGGCCCACCGAGTAGGGCGATATTCTCCAACCGTCGTTCTGGCTTGTCCCGGCCCGGCCCGCGCAATTGCGTTGGCCGGGCCGGGTGTTTTGTCTGAGCGCTCGGTTGGCCGCGGCGCACAAACTGTTTGCCAGTGAGACACAGCGATGCGCAGGAGCGCGGGCCAATGTCATTGAGCGCGAAACGTGTTTGCTTAGCGAGAGGAAGAACTACGTCATGATGCGTGCTGACCTGCTCGGCGCGGGGTTTGGGTGAGTCAGCGCGGGGACGGACGTAATCATGACGCGTGCTGACCTGCTCGGCGCGGAGTTTGAGTGAGTCAGCGCGGGGACGGACGTAATCATGACGCGTGCTGATTAAACCATGATGCGGGTTGACATAGTTATGATGGGGTCGGAGTACGTCAGCACGCCTGCCGGTTTCAGCACACGTTTGCAAGCTGTGCAACAGCCGCTTCTGCTTTTCAGAAGCGGCTGTTCGCTTTGCCGGCGGCGCTGCCAGGCCGAAATGCCATCGCTAGCTGGCAAGCTCGTTGAGCTGGCTCGCGCCGAGCGCATCGCCGCCGATTCGCACTGCGTCGGGCTGGCCGCCTTCTTCATCAAAGATCAGAAGCTCGTTGTCGTCGCGCAGCCAGCCTGCCGGCAATTTATACCCTTCCTGCGGGCCAATATTCCAGTAGCGCCCCAGGTTCTGCCCGTTGAGCCAGATCTGACCTTTGCGTAGCCCGGGGACGTACAGCCTGAATGGCCCGGTGCCGTGTATGTTTGGCTGGTATGCGAAGCGCGCGCGGAAAAAGGCTGGCCCGGCCTCGCTGCTGGCTTCGCTGCTGCCCGCTACCTCGGCGGGTGTGACCCCGGCCTGAAAGCTCCACGCCGCGTCGAGCGCGCCATCGGCAGGGTACTCAAGCAGCGTGGCCTGCCAGGCCGCCCCGGCATAGTTCTGGATGTTGAGCGCCAGGCCATTTGCGCCCGGTCGCAGCATATCGGTGATGTCGGCCTTGATATAGCCGCCGCCATGGTGCCGGCTGAAGCGTGCAATCGCCTGCCCATTCACATACAGCGCGCCGGGGTTGCGGTCGCCGGTCAGCTGGATGAGGTAGCGCTGGCCGGCGCGCGCCTCAATATCGCGCAGCAGCCACAGGCTGGCCCCCTGGAATGGCAGGTTGCCCAGATCGGCGCTGGCAATGTCGGCACGGACATAAGCGGCGCGCGCGCCGGCCAGCGCCTCGCCCGCAAACACTGCCTCCTGCCAGAGCCCAACCCAGCCCGTGCTGATATCGTGCTGGCGCGCATTCCAATACAGGGTATCGAGCAAGCCTTTGTGCTCGCCAGTATTTGAGCCATAGTTGAAGCGACCCATGTTGTCAACCAGCAGGCGCAGCTCGTGGCGGCCAGCCGGCAGTGCGAGTGGCACCGTGAGGCGTGGGCCGCGCGGATGCACGCCCATCCACCCCTGATCGACGCCATCGACCAGCACGCGCGCGCGATCATTCAGCCAGGGCGCGCCGATCACTGCCAACTGGTCGCCCTCGACGTCGATCACGGCGCGATACCAGCCATAGCCGAGTGTGCAGCCCAGCGTCTCCAGCGCCTGTGGCCCGTCAATCGCCTGCCAGCCGTCGTGATCCGTCGCCTCGCGCACGGCATGGCGCTGCCAGTCGAGCGTCAGCGGTGCGGGGGCTGCAGCGGTGGGCGCGGGCACGTCGATTGTGCGGGTGCTGCCATCGGCGGCGATATGCACGAATGGGCGCGTGCCGCGCCGATCAAGCTGGATGCGCGGCGCGACGCCGGCAGCGTGCGGCGGTTCACTGATGACGCGATGCGGGCCGCATATAAAATCGCCACCGGGC
>LJCR01000968.1 GCA_001399705.1 Kouleothrix aurantiaca | reverse complement strand
GCGGCGATCAGGCGGGCGAAGCGCTCGGCGTCATGCTCGGCGCGCTCGGGCGTCCAGCGATCGCGCTCGATGAAGTCGACCAGGCGGCCGCTGTCCTCCGTGGCGTCGATCGCGTCGTACTCAACCCGTTTCAGATCCTGGCCGCTGTGGAGCCGGACCGGGAACTGTGCCCCGGCGTGAAAGCGGTTGACCCAGACGGTGAGCGTGGCCTGGCCGCGCCTGATCGTGACCTGGTGGAACGCCCCATTATCCTGGGCATCGAGGGCGTCGCGCAGCCGCTCGCCGTAGGCGGTGAGCGCCGCGTCGGAGACGCGGAACTGAAGCGAGAGCTTGACCGACTGCGGCTGCTTGTCCTCGGGCATCTGCTCGAAGTGCGCCTCGCAGTAGGCGACGCCGTCAGTGTCGTGCGCGTAGAAGGTCGGGGTGCCGCAGATCACGCAGCGATCGAGCGGCTCGAACACCATCGCGCCGAGCCCGCATTTCATGCAGTTGCCGTATCCGTCGCGCCTGCCGCGGCGCTCGAAGACGTGCGCGTCGCACGCCATGATACGCTGGTACCGCGCCCAGCAATCCGCCTCGGCCGCCTCGACCGTTGCGCCCTCGCCGCGGATGAAGGTATCCGGCTGGCTGGGGAACGCCTCGAAGAAGGCGGTGTAGTAACGATCCGTGCGCTGGGGCGCGGTATCCGGCGCGGCCGCGTCCACGATCGCGCTGAGCGCGTCGACAATCGGATCAGCGGGCGCATGCGTGAACACGACGCCGTGTTCACCGCCTTGGATGCGGCAGTCCTCCGGCCAGGGGAACGCGCAGACATAGTCGGCGCGATCACCGGCGCCGATCCCGCGCGAGCAGGGTGCGATGCGAGGCGTTGGTGCTGCGGGCGTCGCAGTCATTGGCAGGCTCCGAATGCTGTGTCAGGCGGATAATGTGCCGGTAGCATCCCCGAACGGTTATCGAAGCACACGAGGATAATATCACTATATGATACTTTTGTCAAGTAATTAGATGATCGGCGGGCGTGTATGAGCGCGGGGAAATAAAAACACCACGCCGGCCTCATGAGCCGGCGTGGTGTTCGTTCTCGGAGGAGATGTCAGGTCAGGCGTGGCTAGCTCGCGCGTGGTTGCCCGCGCGCCGCATGACGGCATTGAGGCGCGCCACCAGCTCGCCCATACTGAACGGCTTGGTGATATAGTCATCGGCCTGGCGCAGCCCGGCGACGATGTAGCCCTCACTGCGTTGGGCTGTGACCATGATCACCGCAATATCGCGGGTGGAGCTGCTCTCTTTGAGCGCGTCGAGGACCTCAAATCCATCACGGCCAGGCATGTTGACGTCGAGCAAGATGACATCCGGCAGCTCGACATGGGCCGTATGAAGCGCGGTCGTGCCATCCTCGGCGACGATGACGGTGTGCCCCAGACTTCTGAGTGCGCGCTCCACAGCGCCCGAGATGATCGGCTCGTCTTCGACGACGAGGATGCGCCATGTCGGCTGGTCAGTAGTTATAGAGATCACGGCTTCTATCCTTCGTGCCAACGAGGGCGTTGTGTTCGCTGGTCAGTAAGTATCAAGCATCAAGTATAAACTATCGAGGGCACACCCGCATTACCAATAGTCAACCAAGCTATTGGCAAAACCGGATCGATGTCGTTAATTTATGATTCAGTGTCGTAGCGTATTCACTCAGAGTGCTGTCGCCGGCGGGCGCTGCGTTCCTTGAGTTGGTTCCACCAGGCGGCGGCGGCCGCCTGAGACTCATCCAGCAGCGCGGCCGCATCGGATTCCAGCTCGGGCGGCAGGTGCGTGGCCAGCGCGATCAGCGCCTCAGCCCGCTGATCTCCACGCTCGATCTGGCGTGCGAAGGCCAGGAGGTGCAGCAGCCGCTCGGGGGTCAGTGCGACCGGCACCAGATCCGCGATGCTGTCGGCGCGCTGAACGTCGTCGGTGATCTGTGCCAGGTCGCCGACGGTCGCGTCCAGCGCCGCGGCACACGCTCGCGGCGCCCAGTCGTTCTCGCGCTGAATGGCGGCGGCGAGCGCTGCCACCGCCTGGACGCGGGCCCGTACCTCGGTGATCGCGCGCGCCAGGTCCAGCTCAGTCAGCCGCGTGCTCACTCCAACGCCGCCGGACGCCGCGAGCGCGCAAAGCACGCGCATCTGGTCGGCCGGGTAGTTGAGCTTAGGCACAAGCAGGCGCGCGGCCTCCGGGTCGACCTCGGCGATCGCCATGCCAAACTGGCAGCGGTGCTCGCTCTGCATGCCATCGACTTCCTCACGGATGGCGCGGCGGTCGGCGCCAGCGAAGCGGTACCGCGCGGCCAGCAGCGTCACGCGCAACTCCTGTGGATGGACGTCGCGGGCCAGCAGATCGGGCTGTGTCGTGGTC
>LJCR01000967.1 GCA_001399705.1 Kouleothrix aurantiaca | reverse complement strand
GACACAATCACCAGTTCCTCGATGCGCTCGGCATGCAGCATGCGCGCCACATCCGCGCCGAAGCCCGCGCCTTTTAGCTCAACATTCAGGCGCATCTGCTGCTCACGCGCGAAGGCGCACACCTCCGCCAGCGTCGCCACGCGCTCGCCGCGAATGCTGAGCTGCTGCAGCTCGGCCAGTGTGCAGCTGGCGGCCATACGCTTCTGGCCATCCCAGCGCTCGGTCGTATCGTCGTGGAACACCACCAGCACGCCATCGGCGCTGCGCAGCACATCCAGCTCGCACATATCGGCGCCCTGGCGCGCCACCAGCTCGAACGCCGGCATGGTATTCTCGGGCGCGTAGCCCGATGCCCCGCGGTGGGCAATCACAAGCGTCATGCAAAATCCCTCTAGGCTGAACAGAATACAAGAGTCAGGAGGTAGGAGTCAGAATAATCGTATGCGCACCTAAAATCTGTGCAATCGGTAGATATTTTCCTTCGGTGCGCTCGGTGCGCTCTGTGGCGCAACCGTCCTGACCTTGGCCGGGCTATTATAAAGGATGGCGCTGCTTGCGCGTTTGCAGCTCGGGCACAATAAAAAGCCCCCATCGGGCGATGGGGGCTGAGTAGTCGTTGTTAGGGGGCCGTCAGCTCATTGCGACAGCCATCTCGTCGGTAGTAGTGATAGGGCTGGTTGCTTCGCGCGCCTCGGGCGCAAGCATGGGGTCGAAGATTTTCTGGAAGGCCATAACGTGAGCGCAGGTGTTCCACATGCGGAAAAAGCTGCAGTCGCAGGACCAGTGGTTTTCGTGTAGAGTGATGAGGTGATCGCTGTTACCACCATGGAAAGTCGCTTTGAGCTCGTTAATCGCGATTCGCTCGGGCTCCTGGGCATAGCGTCGCGCCTTTTCGATCTTTCCAATCAGATCCGAGTGCATACGCGCCTCCTCTTGTCAGATGGCCGGGCGGATCGTGCAACCATGTTTGCACACATCCCGGCCGCAATACACCAATCGAGTTCCTGGGCGTGGCGATGCGAAAAGATGATACCTGGTAAAACACAAGGGCGGCAGCAGAACACGTCTGCGCCGCCCTCAAAATCCCAGATATTCTGTTGGCTTTCCCATTCGCATAGCCGTGCATCCTTGCCATGTCGCCGCGAGGTAAACCAATCGGATGTGTTAACGGCATTATAACGATTCGCCCCCGCCACGTCAAGGCGTGCCACCTCGAGATTCCGCGCAATTTCGTTGACATCCCTTCACCGATGCGGTACAGTGAGCATCCGGCAACACGGCGCGCTTCGGCGCACGACACAGCATCATAGAGGGGTGATCTATGCCGCCGATTTCAACGGAACAACGCCAGCTGCACACGCTCGGGCAGCTCCTGTCTGCGGGCGGCTACCAGGATGTGCCGGCGATGCTGCGCGCCTCGCTGGAGCGGCTCGTGACCTTCTGGCCAGCCCAGGCTGGCGCGCTGCTCTACCAATCGCCCAGCAACGAGCAGATTGCGATTGAGTATGGCGGGCTCGACGCCGACGCCGCGCGCATGATTGGCGAGGTGCGCGAGGTGTTTGCCCGCCGCGACGAAAGCTCCGACCCGGCAATTGGCTACTACGCGCTCGACGACGACCGCCAGCTGATGGAAATTTCGCTGCGCAGCGCCAACCAGACGGTGGGCCTGCTGCACCTGCTGGTGCGCGAGCGCGATGTCGAGCGCTCCGAGGCGGCGCAGCCCGGCGAAGACATGGCGGTGCTGCTGGTGCGCGCGCTGGGCGGCGAGGCCGACAAGCTGGCCATGCTGCGCCACGCCGAGCACGATCTGCGCGAGCTGCACCTGCTCTACCAGGTCAGCCAGTCGCTCGCCACCAACCTTGATCTGCCAAGTCTGCTGGAAGAAATTCGCCGGCAGGTGCCCGAGGTCATGGGCGCCGAGCGCTGCTCGATTATGCTGCTCGACGAAGGGTCGCACGAGCTGGTGCTGCACACCAACGACACGCACAGCGGCGAGACGCGCGAATTCCGCATCCCCACCGACCGAGGCATTGCCGGCTGGGTCGCGACCAACGGCATCGGCCAGATCGTCAACGACGTTGAGTCCGACCCGCGCTGGTTCGATGGCGTGGCGCGCGACATTGATTTTGTGACGCGCTCGATTTTATGCGCGCCAATGCGCCACGGCGAGCGCGTCGTTGGCGTGGCGCAGGTGCTCAACAAGCGCAGCGGCGAGCCATTCAACGACCAGGATTTGCGCCTGCTGACGGCGCTGTGCAGCCAGGCCGCAATCGCCGTCGAGAATGCGCGCCTGGTGCGCAGCCTGAAAGAAGAGCGCGACCGGCTGCTGGCGAAAGAGGCCGAGGTGCGTTCTGCGATTGCGCGCGACCTGCACGATGGCCCGACCCAGAGC
>LJCR01000966.1 GCA_001399705.1 Kouleothrix aurantiaca | reverse complement strand
GTTATACAGCACACGCTCGACAACGTCGGGGTAGGTGGCGTCGGCAAAAGCGGTGTGCATCTGCCCGGCCCAGAAGGCCAGCCCAACCGCCGCGCAGGTTTCGTTGTAGCCGTCGCTCGGCAGGTAATAGCCGAAGCTAAAGCCCTCGTACTGGTTGATCGAGCCGACGCCGCCAGTCAGGTACATTTTGCGCGCAGTCACGTCGTGCCACAGGCGCGCCGATACAGTGCGGTAATCTTCCGCGCCAGTTTCGTTTGCCAGCGCCGCCAGGCCGGTATAGAACAGCGTGGCGCGCACGGCATGGCCCACGGCCGCATCCTGCTCGCGCACCGGGCGATGATCTTGCGCGTACTCGGTGAAGCCCACGCGCCCGGCGTGGTTGCCGCGCCCTTCGACCCAGAAGCGCACCAGATCGAGATAGATCGCGGGCTGTTCCACACCCATTTGCGCGGCCAGCTCGGGCGTGTCGCGCAGCAGGCGGTAGAGCTTCAGCAGGGCTTCTTCGGGCAGCGAGTGCGAAGGGACGATGTTGTGGCGCGGCAGCGGGCCAATATACTCGCACAGGTAGTTGGCGAAACGCACCGCTAGCGCGAGCAGGCTGGTTTTGCCGGTGGCGCGGAAGTGGTGCGCCGCCGCTTCGATCAGGCAGCCGGCATTGTATTCCTCGTGGCTCCAGAGCTGGTTGCCGCCATTTGCGCCCCAGCGCGTTTCCGGGCACATCAGCGTGACATAGCTGTTCAGGTAGCCATCGGGGTCGGCCGCCTGCGCCGCCGCGATCTGCGCAATGTAGCCATCCAGCCGCGCGTCGAGCTGCGCATCGTAGCTAGTTGCCAGAAAATCGGCGGCGGCGCGGATCGTTTCGAACACCAGGCCGTCGAACCAGGGGAAGCCGCGATGCTCGCCGCGCAAGCCTTCTGCCACGCGCGCGAAATTCGCAAACGCGCCGTCGCGCTCGAACTTGCCGAACACGTCATGGAGCGTGACCGTGCGCAGGCGCGTATATACCGGCCCCCAGAAGGCATCGTTCAGCGTGACATGCGCAAGCGGCACCGGGCGCGGCTGGTCTTCGGCGTGGCTCATGAGGCGCTCCTTGCCTGCTATGTATACCGATGTGTACAACGATGTACACGACTATAGCACCGAAGGGTAGGAGTGTCAATTCAAAGCCTTTGGGAACGATTGCCACGAAGGCACGAAGGCACGAAGGGCTTTTGGAAGCTATACAATCTTTGAGTCTTCGAGTCTTTGTGGCTCGTTTTTCAGGCCGCCGCCCGATTCGTGCGGCAAGTCGGCGTGTGCTGCGCTTGCAGGTATAATACACGCGAACGCACCAGCTTCCCGCACACGAAAGAAGCGCCATGCTCCCTCGCAGGAACCGCCCGAAAAAGAAGGTCACGCTGCGCGATGTGGCCGCGCATGCCGGTGTCTCGCCCAAAACTGTCTCGAATGTCGTGAATAACTGGCCCTACATCAGCGACGCGACGCGCCAGAAGGTGCAGCGGGCGATTGACGAGCTGGGCTTTCGGCCCGATGGGCTGGCGAGCAGCCTGCGCACGGGCCGCAGCAAAACCATCGGCGTGGTCATTCCCGACATCACGAACCCGTTTTTCGGGCAGGTGGTGCGCGGCTGCGAAGATGTGCTGTACGCGGCTGGCTACACTATTTTCCTGTGCAACACCAGCGAAGATCAGCAGAAGGAGCAAGGCTACCTTGGCATGCTGGTCGATCGTGGGGTGGATGGGCTGCTGCTGTTTGGCGCGCGCTCCGACGCAGCCACGCTTTCCACGATTGTGCACGACGCCATCCCGATTGTGGCCGAAGATTGCCCGGCCCCGCACGCCAACACCACCGTGATCGATATCGACAATGGGACGGGCGCGCGGCTGGCGACCGCGCACCTGATCGCGCTGGGCCACACGCGCATCGGCCACCTGGGCGGCCCGCTGCTGCGCACCGCTGCCGAGAAGCGCGCCGAGGGCTATCGGCAGGCGCTTGAACAGGCTGGCCTCGCCTTTGATCCCGCGCTGGCCGTGCCATGCACGCCTTCCCTGCGCGGTGGCTACGGCGCGGCCCTGCACATGTTGCAGGAGCAGCAGCCAACCGCGCTGTTCTGCTACAACGACCTGATTGCGGTCGGGGCGATGATTGCGGCGCGGCACCTGCATCGCGCGATTCCTTCCGAGCTGGCGATTGTTGGCTTCGACGACATCGCGCTGGCGTCGCTGGTCGAGCCGGCGCTGACGACCGTGCGCGTGCGGCAGTATGCGATGGGCCGCGCTGCCAGCGAGCTGCTGCTGGCGCGCCTTTCGGGCGTGGAGAACGAGGCCAGCAGCCACTCTGTCGCGGTCGAGCTGGTGGTGCGCGCCTCGTCGGGGGCGGGCGGCGACGGCGGG
>LJCR01000964.1 GCA_001399705.1 Kouleothrix aurantiaca | reverse complement strand
GTATAATAGCGCCGCCATCGACCAACAAGCAGGTTTTTTGTGAAAATTTTGCGACATCTCAGCCTCGCCGGCGTGCTGCTGCTATGCGGCTGCGACATCACCACAACCACAACGCCGACGCAGCCGCCCGTTCCGATCGCGACGCTTTTTCCCACCGCGGCACAGCCCGCGCCAGTCCCCGCCAACGCCACACCCGCGCCCGATACCGGCTGGCTCGCCGGGCGGCCGGGTGTCGAGATGCGGCGCATCGACGTGCAGCAGGATGGCAAGTCGGCCCCGCTGGTGATTGTGCGCGTCGACCCGGCCGCCGTGCACCTGCGCGTGGCCTATGCCCCCGACGAGCCGCGCTCGCTGCGCAGCTGGTTCAGCCAGTCCAACCCGATCCTGGCGATCAATGGCGGTTTTTTCACCGAGGAATACCGCACGACCGCGCTGCTCGTCAGCGACGGCGCGCCGATTGGCGAGAGCTACGCCGGCTTTGGCGGCATGCTCGCGGTCGCGCCCGACGGCAGCGTGAGTATTCGCCCGCTGCGCGACGAAACCTACGACCCGGCCGAGCCGCTCGGCCAGGCGCTGCAATCCTTCCCCATGCTGATCTTCCCCGGCAACATCCCCGCCGAAATTGAGGACAACGGCGAGCGTTCGCGCCGCTCGGCCCTGGCGCTCGACCAGTCGGGGCGGCTGTTGATCATCGCCGCGCCAAGCGCGGGCTGGACATTGCGCGGGCTGGCGGCGTGGCTCAGCCAGAGCGACATGGCGATCGACCGGGCGCTCAATCTCGACGGCGGCTCATCGACCGGGATGTACCTGAAGGATGGGGCGCTCGAAGAAACTATCGACTCATTCGGCCCATTGCCGACCGTGCTGCTGGTGGAAGGAAAGTAGTGGGCGAGGAAGCAGGAGTCAGGAGTCAGGAGGCGGCGGGAGGCAGTATGCCGTCGGCAGATGGTAGTAAGCAGAAGGCTGTCGGCACTAATTCAAAATCTTCGTGTCTTCGTGCCTTCGTGGTGACATTCGGTTGTCGGTCGCAAATCATCCCGCCCCGCCAACGTCGCGCCGCGCCAGCGCCCAGCGGGCATAGCCGCCAAACAGCGCGCTCCACACTACAATCACCAGAACTGCATGGAGCGGGCCGGGCAGCGCCGCAAGATCGAGCGAGCTTGCCAGCACCGCTGGGTCGAGGCCGAAGCTGCGACTGTTCTGCACCACCAGCGTGTTGATATTCGGCTGAAGCACGAGGTTGACCAGCAGCGCCAGCGCGGGGCTGAGCTGCCCAAGCGCAGACAGCGCGCCCAGGCCCACATCCAGTAGCAGAAACAGAAAGCCACCCGCCGCGCCAGCCAGCGCCCCGCGCCCAACGATCGCGCTGGCGACCGTCACCATGACGTAGGGCAGCAGAACCAGCAGCGCGCGCAGCACGCCCAGCTCGATTGCCCGGCGGCGCGCCGTGATCAGCGCCGAAAGCAGAAAGCCCAGCAGCGTCAGCGCGCCCGCCGCCAGAAAGCCCACCGACAGCAGGCCGAACAAGCCCTGGCGGCGCGGCTGCGTCTGCTCGTCGAGCGTGAGCGTGGCGGCGTCGCGCGCGTCGATCACCGAGATGCCGAGCTTGCGCACGCCGGCCACTAAATCTTCAACTTTTGCGGCGGGGTCGCGCGCGATCCACACGTCGTAGGGATACTGGCCGCTCATCTCATCGAAAACATAGTCGAGGTTCGCCACCAGAATCGGGCCGTCCTGCGGGTAGTAACCCGGCCACAGGTCGAAGCTGCCAATAATTTTGAAGGTCATGGTACGCTGGTCGTCGGCGATCTTCACCAGCGCCGGCAGCGGGTCGCCGATCTTGACGCCCTTCGCCAGCACGTCTTTGCTCACCAGCACGCCATCGTAGTTTTCGGCCAGCATGTTCATCAGCGCGCCCAGCGACTGCCCGCTGCCCCAGGCGCGGTCATAGCGCGGAATGACCTTGGGGAAATCCACCCGGTCGATGCCGACGAGCTGGGCGCGCGGCGCGCTGCCGCCAAGCTGGATGGTCACGTCGGGGTAGCTGCCCACGCGCGCGGCGGCGGTGATGCCCGGCACGCTCAGGTGGTCGCTCACCGGCACAAACAGAAAGCGCGGCTCTTTCTGAATATCGGGGCGCGGCGGCTGGCCGGGCTGGCCGTTCTGGTTGCGCGGCTGCGTGCTCTGGCCGGTTTCGAGCAGCTGCGTGTACGCGCCCACCTGGTAGCCGATTGCGGTGCGCAGCGCGCCGTCGATTGTGGCCGCCATTGAGGCGCTGAACGAAGCCAGGCTGAGCGTCAGGATCAGCAAGAGCAGCGGGCCGCGATACGCGCCCGGCTGGCGGGCCAGCGTGCGCAGCGCCACCAGCGGAGCCACCCAGTTCGGACCACGCGC
>LJCR01000965.1 GCA_001399705.1 Kouleothrix aurantiaca | reverse complement strand
ATTATGATCCCTGAGATCGCCGCCGCGCTCGATGGCGCGCGGATCGACCTTGCGCTGCTGCCGATCAACGGGCGCGATTATTTCCGCGATCAGCGCAATATTGTGGGCAACCTGTGGCCGGGCGAGGCCGTGCAGCTGGCGACGCAGCTTGGCGCGCGCGTGCTGATCGGCGTCCATAACGATCTGTTCGCTGGCAATCGCGTGAACCCGAGCCTGCTGTTCGACGAGATCGAGCGGCGCGCGCCGTTTCAGCGCTGCCACATGCTCCAGCCCGGCGAGCTGTATCTGTATGCGGGGTAGCGCGCTTCAGTTGAGACGAAGGACGAAGGACGAAGGACGAATGACCACGTTGCGCTTCATTCGTCATACCAAAAGTGAAGTGCAAAAAGTTTGGGCCACAGAGAACACAGAGACCACCGAGTTTTGGGGTACATACTCAGTGATCTCTGTGCGCTCTGTGGCTCAAGCCATGTGTTCTCTGCTAGTAGCCTAACCGCGCCGCGCCAGCGGCACATACACCCGCGGCTCGGGCAGCACCAGGAAGGGCAGCGCATTTGAGGTTCCGCCGCCCGGCGCAGGGTTGCTGACGGTGACGGAGAAGGTGCGCACGCCCATCAGCAGGCCGGCCGGCACCGTCACCACGATCTGCGTGGCGCTGAAGCTGCTTGGAATCAGCTCGATGTCGCCAAAGTGCACGCGCGACAGGTCGGTAAATCCGCTGCCTGTAATTGTCATCACAAACGTTGCGCTGCCGACCCACGCAACGTTCGGCAGCAGCGCCACAATTGCCGGCACCGGGCTTTCGCCCAGCCCGGAGATCGTGAAGGTGAGCGCGTTCGACGCGCCGCCGCTGGCGGGCGGGTTCAGCACGCTCACGCTCACCGTGCTGGCAGTCGTCAGCAGGTTTGCCGGGATTTGAACGGTGATGGTGGTGCTGTTCAGCGTTGCCGGGGGCAGGCTGGTGCCGCCCCACTGCACCGTCGCGCCCGCCGCGAAATTGCTGCCGTGCAGCGTCAGCGTGAAGGCCGGACTGTTGACCGGCGCGGAGGCCGGGCTGAGCGAATCGAGCACCGGCGCGTTGCTGCTGGTGATTGTGAACTTCAGCGCGTTCGACTCGCCGCCAGCATTCTGCGGGTTTACCACGCGCACGTTTACTGTGCCGGGTGTGGTCAGCAGCGCGGCGGGAACCGTGGCAACAATCTGCGTCGGGCTGAACGCGGTGATTTGCAGGGTTGTGTTGCCCCACGCCACGGTCGCGTTCCCATCGAAATTCTGCCCGTTCAGCACCAGCGAGAAGGTTGGGCTGCCAGCCGCGGCGGTGTTCGGGCTCAGGCTGCTCAGCAGCGGCACGGGATCAACCGAGGTGCCGGTGACGGTGATGGTGCCCGACATCGTATTTGGGTGGAACGAGCAGTGGTACTGGAAGGTGCCGTTGGTGTTGAATGTATGCACGAAGGTATTGCCCGGGCCAAGCGCCGGCGAGCTCCACGAGTCGAAGCTGTTGACGTTGCTGATCGTGCTGTGGGTGCGCCAAGGTTCTTCCAGCGCACCGTCGTGCCGGCCGGGACGATCAGGTTGCCGGGCTGGAACGCGAAATCGATGATCGAGACGCCTACCAGCTCGAACGCGCCAATGTCGCAGCGCCCCATTTGCGGCCGGCCAATGCCGCGCTGATCGCTGGCGGCGCAGGCGCTGCCGCCGCTGCCGGGCGTGGCCGGGCTGCCCGCATCCAGCGCGGCCGAGCTGGTCAGCAGGCCGTGCGTGAAGGTTGCGCCGCCGTTGTCTTTCAAAGCGGTCAGCTGCGCGTCCTGGTTCGGGCGGTCGCCGGTGGCGGTGTTGACCACGCACGCGCCCGCGACCGTGCCAAGCAGGTTGTAGCCCTGCGAGGTCAGCGAGCCGGCGCAGTCGGGCGCGGCGCTGCCGTTGTTTTCAGCGAGGATCGTGTTTTTCAGCGACGCCGTCTTGCCGGCGTCGTTCACCACGCCGCCGCCGCTGCCGCCAGTGGCGGTGTTGCGCGCCACGGTTGCGTTGGCCAGCGCGGCGCTGTTGGCGTTGGCGAGGCCGCCGCCGCTGCTGGCGGGGTTGCCGCTGATGGTGGCGTTGGTGGCCGCGAGCGCGCCGGTGTTGAGGATGCCGCCGCCGCGCGCGCCACCACTCGCGGTGTTGCCAAACACTGCTGATTTGTCGAGCGTGAGCGTGCCGCTGCTGAAAATACCGCCGCCGCCAGTGCTGCTGGCGGTGTTGCCGCTCACCGTGCTGCCGTTCAGCTCAAGCGTGGCGCTCGAATCGATGCCGCCGCCGGCCAGCGCGGTGTTGCCTTTCACACTGCTGGTGGTGAGCGTGGCAAAGCCAGAAGCTGCCAGGCCGCCGCCATTGCCGGCGGGCGCGCTGCTG
>LJCR01000962.1 GCA_001399705.1 Kouleothrix aurantiaca | reverse complement strand
GAGCCACAGAGCGCACAGAGGGCACCGAGCTTTAGCTTTCTTTTGCTCTTCTTGGTGTCTTGGTGTCTTGGTGGTAAATGAACGTCTTTTGATACCGTACTAGGAGAACAGGCTGTCGATGCGCCCGAGCGCGATCGCGCGGGCGGCAAGGTCGCCATAGGCGCGTACCATCACGTCCAGCCCGGCGAAGCGCGCATCCTGGGTTTTACCCTGGCGGTAGCGCGCATAGATCTGCTGAATGATCACGGCGTTCTTGAACAGGCCATACACGAAGTAAAACAGCACGTCCGAAATGTCGCGCCCGCTCTGCGCGGCGTAGCGCGCCACCCACGCGCGCCGGTCGAGGTTGCCGGGCAGCGCGCTGATGCCAAATGTGCGCAGCACCGCCGGGTCGCCGGGCTCCATCCAGTAGGCCAGCGTCGTCCCCAGGTCGGTGAGCGGGTCGCCCAGCGTCGCCATTTCCCAGTCGAGCACGGCGACGATGCGCGACAGATCGTGTGGGTCGAGCACAACATTGTCGTACTTGAAGTCGTTGTGGATGAGCGCGGGCGCGATTTCGGCGGGCAGGTGCGCGGCCAGCCACGCGGCGGCCTGCTCCAGCGCGGGAATGTCGTCGGTGCGGGCGGCGGCGTAGCGATTGGCCCAGCCCGCCACCTGCCGGGCGGTGTAGCCGGCGGGCTTGCCGATCTCGCTCAGGCCGGCCGCCGCGTAGTCGATGGCGTGCAGCTCGGCAAAGGTATCGATCAGCGCGAGGCAGGTGGCGTGCAACTGCTCGGGGGCGAGCGCAAGGCCGGCCGGCAGCGGGGCGCGCAGGATCACGCCCGCGACGCGCTCCATGACGTAGAAGGGCGCGCCCAGCACAGCCAGGTCGTCGCAGTAGAGCAGCGGGCGCGGCACTTTGGGGTAGGCTGGCCGCAACCCGCTGAGGATGCGAAACTCGCGGGCCATGTCGTGCCCGCCGCGAATGTTTGCGCCAAACGGCGGCCGGCGCAGCACCATCTCGCGCTCGCCCGCGCGCAGAAGGTAGGTCAGGTTTGAGAAGCCGCCGGGGAACTGCGCAATGCTCAGCGGCGCTTCAAGATCGGGCAGGTGCGTGTGCAGGTAGGCGAATAATGCCTCGGCGGGCAGCTCCTCGCCGGCTCGCGGGGCATCCGGCTGATCGATTGCGGGCTGGCTGGGCATTCTTTTCTCCTTCCCCTGGCTTCTCCGCTGCTGCGATTATAGCGCAGGCGGCCCACGGCGGATGTGGGCACGCACCTCGTCGGCGCTATCTTCAGCAAAAAAGCCATCCTGATACCATGTTGCGCCTGCCTCGGCCAGCGCGGCGTCGAAGAATTGCCCGACGCACGCGCAGTAGGCCGGTGGATCGGCGGCGAACGAGCCCAGGTGCTGTGCGCCGTCGGTGAGCCAGAGCGCGCCGCTGCCAGCTTCGGCCAGCGCCTGCGCGTGCGTGGCTGGCACCAGCGCGTCGCCGCGCGCGTGAATAACCAGCACCGGGCGGCGAGCCATGCCGCGCAGCAGCTCGGCCGGGCGGAGGCGCTGGAGCTGCACGCCGGTCAGCAAGCAGCCAATCAGCAGCGCGCCAGGCAGAAAGAAGTGCGGCAGCTTACTGTAGCTGCGGAAGTGCTCGCGCAGCATTGCCAGGAAATCCGCGCACGAGCTGTCGACCACCAGCGCGCCAACCGCTGGCTCGGCGCGGGCCGCGCCAATCCCGGCCACGCCACCCATCGAAAGCCCCAGCACGCCGATTGTGCCGGGGGCGTAGCCGCGCCCCAGCAGCCAGTCGACTGCGCCGAGGATGTCGGGGCGCTCGCGCTCGCCGTAGGTCATGCGCGAAGGGCTGCTCTCACCGTGGCCGCGCAGATCGATCGCGAGCACGGTGAAGCCATGCTCGACCAGATATTCCAGCAGATCGTGCGAGGGAGTGGTGAATTCCTTGCCGCGCCGCCCGCCAACGCCGTGCGCGACGATAATGGCGCGTGTTGCGCCGGGCGCGGGCAGGTGCCACGCGCTGATCGTCACGCGCTCGCCGCGCGCTGGGAACCACGTTTCTTCGCAGCGCATCCCAAAACTCGCCGGGTCGGCGGCGGGCGAGCGGCGGCGCGGCGTGGTGAGCTGGTGCGCCACTATCGCTGCAACGCCGATGTACACGGCCAGCGCGGCCAGCGCGCCGCCAAAAGCAAGCCAAAAAATCATATTGATCCGTTTGCTGTAAAAGTGTTTGCCTGCGGTGCGCCGGAAGCTTCTTCCCACCACTTCCCCTGTTTGCCCGCTTCCGGCGCACGCCGCAATCCTAGCAGCGCGGTCTCAAAAGAACCTCAAAAGGCGTGCGAGCCACACAGAACAGCCCCCATCCCGCAGGATGGAGGCTGCTCTGTGTGCGATATGTGCCTGGG
>LJCR01000963.1 GCA_001399705.1 Kouleothrix aurantiaca | reverse complement strand
GGGCGGAAACACCAGCAACCAGCGCGTGGATGTCGGGGCCGACCCGCTGCGCGTGCCAATGGATGAGCGCGATGTGGTTCAAGAATATTTTCAGCCGTAAAGGCGCTGCCGCCGAGCCGCCCTTGTTCGACGAGGCTTTTCTGCGCCGGCTCGAACGCCTGAGCCTGCAAGCCCAGCAGACGCTGCGCGGCCGGCCGTCGGGCGGCGAGCACCTGAGCCGCAATCAGTTGCCCGCCACGATCTTCAGCGACCACCGGCCCTACAGCCACGGCGACGACTACCGCTACATCGACTGGAACGCCTACGCGCACCAGGAAGAATATTTCGTGCGGTTGGGCGAAATCGAGCAAAGCGTGAATGTTCACATGCTGCTCGACGCCTCGCGCTCGATGGACTGGGGCGCGCCGCCGAAAATGCGCGTGGCCCGCCAGCTTGCCGCCGCCATTGGCTACCTCGCGCTGGCGCATCACGACCGGCTGCGGCTGGTGCCGTTCGGCAGCGCGCCGGGGGCAGCGTTTGGCCCGGCGCAGGGCAAGGCGCGCGCGCTTGAGATGCTGCGCTTCATTGAGGCCGTGCCGCCCGACCAACCCACCGGCCTGGCGCAGTCGCTTGGGGCATGTGCGCGCCAGCGTCGGCGCGGGCTTTATCTACCCGCTGGCCGGCGATATGGTGACCATGCCCGGCCTGGGCGCGAACCCGGCCGCGCACACCATCGACATTGACGAAAACGGCAACACTGTCGGCCTGTTCTAGCGAACCACTGCGCGGGCCGGGCGAGACGTATGCGCCCAGCCCGCGCCTGACCTGATGCTAAAGAGGAATTCCATGACCGAGACTACCGACCGCCGACGTGAACGGCGCGCCCGCCAGGCGTCTGCCGCCAGCGCCGCGCGCATGCAGCCGATTACCTACAACCTGCCTGTCTACGAGCTGCTCAACCCCGAAGGCGTGCAGCGCGTGCACGAGATGTCGATGCGGATTTTGCGCGAGCTGGGGATCGACTTCTACGACGACGAGGCGCGCGAGATTTTGCGGGCGCACGGCGCGGATGTGCGCGGCGACACGGTCTTTTTCGACGAGGAGCTGCTGCTCAAGTATGTGGGCATGGCGCCGAGCCAGTTCACGCAGCTGGCGCGCAACCCGCAGAACAACGTCACCATTGGCGGCAACAACATGGTGTTCGCGCCGGTGTATGGCTGCCCATTTGTGGAAGACCTTGATGGCGGGCGGCGCGAGGCGACGCTGAAGGATTTCCAGAACTTCGTCAAGCTCGCGTACATGAGCCCATACATTCACCACTCCGGCGGCACGGTGGTCGAACCGACCGACGAGCCGGTTTCGACGCGCCACCTCGACATGCTGCTCAGCCACATCACCTACAGCGACAAAGCCTTTATGGGCTCGGTGACCTCGGGCAAGAACGCCGCCGACAGCGTGGCAATCGCGGAAATTGTGTTTGGCGCAGATACCATTCGCCAGAACCCGGCGCTGCTCTCGCTGATCAATGTCAGCAGCCCGCGCCGCTTCGACGACCGCATGCTGTCCTGCATCAAGGTCTATGCCCGCGCCCGCCAGGCCATGATCATCACGCCATTCATTCTGGCCGGCGCCATGGGCCCAACCAGCGTGGCCGGCACGGTGGCGCAGCTGAATGCCGAGGCGCTGGCTGGCATTGCGCTCTGCCAGATGATCAACCCCGGTACGCCGGTGATCTACGGCTCCTTCCTCTCGACTATCGACCTGCAAAGCGGCGCGCCAACCTTTGGCACGCCCGAAAGCCAGACCGCGCTCTACATCAGCGCGCAGATGGCCCGCCACTATGGCCTGCCCTTCCGCGGCGGCGGCACCTTCTCGTCGTCCAAAGTGCCCGACGCGCAGGCCGGCTACGAGTCGATTATGGTGATGATCCCAACGGTGATGGCGCGCACGAACTTTGTGCTCCACTCGGCCGGCTGGCTGGAAAACGGCCTGGTGTCGGGCTACGAGAAATTCGTGCTCGACTGCGAAATTCTGGGCATGCTGCACATCTGGGCCAAGGGCGTCGATCTTTCCGACGAAGCCTTTGCGATGGATGCCTTTGCCGAGGTGCCGCCCGGCGGCCACTTCCTGGGCACCGCGCACACACTGCGCCACTTCCGCGACGCCTTCTACCGCGCCGAGCTGTTCGACTATAACTCAGCCGAGCAGTGGGAGCTGAACGGCGCGCCCGACACCTACGCCCGCGCCAATGCCAAGGTCAAGCAATTGTTGGCGAGCTACGAAGCGCCCGCGATCGATTCCAGCACTGCCGAGGCGCTGCGCCGCTTTATCGAGAAGCGCAAGGCCGAAATCGCCATCGAACCACGCGACGCCTAGTGCGCTTTCAGCGCAGGGGTTGGGGGATAGGGGATAGGGTT
>LJCR01000961.1 GCA_001399705.1 Kouleothrix aurantiaca | reverse complement strand
GTGTATATGCTGTCCATAGGCGACCGGTCGAGTCTTTATCGATTGCCAGCGTTTCCGAGCTGCCGGTCATGATCGTCACCGGGAAGCCCGCGTCGAGCGAGTAGGATTTGCTGGTGCTGTTGTAGGAATAGCGCGACAGCTTGGCCTGATTGCTGGCCGAGAAGCGCACCAGCGAGGCAATGTACAGGTGCCGGCCATCCCAGAGCGCGTCGGCGCGCGAGGTGGTGCGCGTGTCGACGACGGTGCTGGTCGGCGTCCATTTGTCCGGCCAGGTCAGCTTATAGATCAGCCAGGTGTTGGTTGGTTTCGTTGGGTCGATATTGGTGTGGAACATCACCGCCCACCACGAGCCATCGTTGAACCACAGCTTGCTCTGGGGCTTGTCGGCAGTGGCGTCGCCTTGCGTGGAGGGACCGAAAGGGTCGTCAACAAAGCCGACATTCGCGTTGGCGCCGCTGGCCGTGGGGATGGCGCCGGAAGTAGGTAGAAAAACCGCGAGCAGAATACTTGCTAAAAGCCCAAGAACTACAATTTGAAAACGCCGCATAGCCCACACTCTCCATCTTCTTGAATACTGAATGCTTTGCTGCAGTTCACTTTTCTCATTCTCCGCACCAGCTCAGAACGCCGTTTTTCGCCCGGGCACACGCTGCTTTCATAGCATGGCAGCCTCTCGATGGGCAGGCGAGAGGTATGGCAATAATTGGCTGGTGCAAACATTAGGGCCAAGTATACGTCAACAGATAATCAAGATGAAGTGACACTTTTGTTAAGCGCTGCGCTAGCGTGCGTAAACAATACTTTAATAATTGAGCATTGGGGCGCGATATACAAAAACTTCCTGCGTGGGTGCGGCGGCTATTCAAAGATGACAATCCTTTGTAAAAAGGGCATACGCGGCCGCGCCACAGCCAGTGTATAATGGCCGCCGTAATCGCGCGGGCCAGCCCGCACCAGAGGCAAGCAAACACATGCCACCCAAACTTGTTCTGCCGGTTGAGCGAAAGCGCGGCGAGCCAGCACTGACAGAGTCACGCCGCACGGTGGTTTGTTCGCGCGGCGGCACATGCGAAGCCGCCGTCGATGCGAGCGAGATCAGCAGCTTGCTGGAGCAGAAAGATACCTTTGTATGGCTTGACCTGCAGAACCCCCAGGCCGCCGACGTTCAGCTCCTGCACGATGAATTTCAGTTCCACCCGCTCTCGATCGAAGACGCGACGCGCCACCACGAGCGCCCCAAGCTCGAAGCGTTTGAGAAGTACTATTTCATGGTGTTCTACGAGCTTGGCTACAGCCGCGACGATCAGCGGCTGCGGAGCCAGGCGATTGGCTTGTTTATTGGAACGAACTACATTGTGAGCGTGCACAACCAGCCGATTGCGACGATTGACGAGACGATCAAGCGCTGGCAGAACAACACCGCCGAGTTCGGCAACGACGCCGGCGCGCTGCTGTACTCGCTGCTTGACTCGATCGTGGACGATTATTTCCCGGTGATCGACGAGCTGGCCGAGCGCGTGGAAGATATTGAGCAGCAGATTTTTGAGCACTTCCAGGAAGAAGCACTGCAGCAGGTGTTTGCGCTCAAGCGCGACCTGCTGGGCGTGCGGCGGGTGGTTTCGCCCGAGCGCGATGTGCTGAACGTGCTGATTCGCCGCGAGGTGCCGATCTTCGAGCGCAACACAATTCTGTACCTGCAAGACGTGTACGACCACATCGTGCGCATCACCGACAGCATCGACACCTACCGCGATCTGCTGTCGAGCGCGCTGGATGCCTTTCTGTCGCTGCAGTCGAACCAGCTCAACCAGATCGTCAAGGTGCTGACGATCACCTCGATTGTGCTGATGTGCGACGCGCTGATTGCCGGCATCTACGGCATGAACTTCGAGTTTATGCCCGAGCTGCACTGGCGCTATGGCTACCCGTTTGCGCTGGGGCTGATGGTTGTGATCAGCATTAGCCTGGTGCTGTATTTGCGGCGGCGCAAGTGGCTGTAGCTGCGCAGGGGATGGGGGAATAGGGGTTGGAGAAGCAATATTTTTTCTGCAAGCAAAAGGCGCGGGCGCAATGCCCACGCCTTCTTCTTTTTTTGTTCGCTAGTCGCGCGGCAGGTTGATCTTGCGCTTCTCGGCGTCGCTCTGGCGGCGATAGAGAATTGCGGTGTTGCCAATCACGTAGATCAGCTCGGCGCGCAGCTGCCCGGCCAGCTCGTCGGCCAGTTCGCGCTTTTCGTCCTTGAAGTCGTAGAACTTGACTTTCACCAGTTCGTGCGAGTCGAGCGCGATGTTGGCCGAGTCGAGCAAGTTATCGCTCAGGCCGTTTTTGCCGATATTGACGAGCGGCTTGAGATCGTGCGCGAGCTTGCGCAGAAACTGCCGCTGGCTTTGCGAAAGGG
>LJCR01000960.1 GCA_001399705.1 Kouleothrix aurantiaca | reverse complement strand
AACTTGCTCTGGTCGGACATCAACAACGCGCGCCAGCCATTGCTCGACGCCTTCACCAAGGAAACCGGCATCAAGGTCAACTCGACCCGCGTGCAGTACAACGAGCTGCTGAACAAGATCAACACGGCGGTGCAGGGCGGCGGCGACCTCGACGTGATCGAGATGGACACGATCTGGACGGCGCAGTTCGCCTCGGCCGGCTGGATCGACGACCTGACCAGCCGGATCGGTGACAATGTCAAGAAAGACATCCCCGACTCGGCCATCAGTGCGGTGACATTCCAGGGCAAACTGTATGGCATGCCCTGGTTCAACAGCGCCAAGCACCTGTTCTACAACGAGAAGCTGCTGAAGGATGCCGGCTTCAACGCGCCACCCGCCACCCTCGACGAGTTTGTGGCGCAGGCCAAAGCCGCCACCAAGCAGGGCCAGTGGGGCTCGGTCTGGTCGTGGAAGCAGTCGGAAGCGCTGATCTGCGACTGGGTTTCGATTATGTTCACCAAGAAGGGCGCGCAGATGCTCGACAGCAACGGCAAGGCCGCCTTCAACACCACCGGCGGCACCGAGGCGCTGCAGTGGATGGTCGACCTGCTGTACACGCACAAGGCCGCCGACCCGGCCTCGCTGGAGTATACCGAGGATGATGTCAAGAAGGCCTTCTACACCGGCACCGTCGCGCTGACGTATAACTGGGAAGGCACGCTGCCCGACGGCAACGACCCCGAGAAATCCAAGGCGGCGCCGAACGTCAAGATCGGCCTCTTGCCCGGCAGCGCCGATGTCAAGAGTTCGAGCATCAACGGCTCGGAAGGCTGGGCGATCCTGAAAGTCGCCAAGAACAAGGACGCGGCGGTGAAGCTGGTCGAATACATGGTCAGCCCGGCCTGGCAGAAGCAATCCGCGATCATCAATGGCGACTACCCGGTGCTTGCGTCGCTGTACAGCGATGCCGACCTGGCGAAGAAGGTGCAGGACTTCGCGGTCTACGGCGAGCAGTTCAAGTATCTGGCCGTGCGCCCGCAGGTCGTCAACTACACGCAGGCCTCCGACATCATTCAGAAGCACCTGCACGAAGCGCTGCTGCAGAAGGCCAGCCCGAAGGATTCAATGGACGCGGCGGCGGATGAGGTGAACAAGGTCGGCAATACGCCGTAATCGATGACACGATGACACGATGAGACGATGACAGCAAATCTCTCATCGTGTCATCGTGTCACCGTGTCACAGGACAGAACTGATGGCAGAACCTCTTGCACAAGCTACGTCGCAGGCAAAATCAATCCGCAGCGGCGAGCTGTCTGAGCGCGCGCTGGGCATCATGATGCTCGCACCGATGACACTGGTGCTGCTGCTGGTAGTCGCCTACCCGCTCGTCGACTCGTTCTGGCTCAGCTTGCACCGCGTCAACCTGGCCAACCCCGAGCAGGGTCAGCCGTTCATCGGCCTGGGCAACTACCTGTATGCGTTTCGCCAGAAAGACTTCTGGTACTCGGTAGAGCGCACCTTCTATTTCACGGTTGTCTCGGTTGTGCTGCAGCTCATCCTGGGGCTGCTGTTCGCCGTGCTGCTGAACGAGCGCTTTCGCGGCAACCTGGTGGCGCGCCTGGCCATGATTCTGCCGTGGGCGCTGCTGACCGTCAGCAACGGCGTGCTGTGGGCCTGGATTCTGAACCCGACCTATGGCGTGTTCAACGCCCTGCTGGTTAGCCTGGGCATCCTGAGCGCGCCAAAGGCATGGCTCAGCGATACGTTCTGGACCATGAACGTGATCATTCTGGCCGACACGTGGAAGACGGTGCCGAACGTCACGCTGCTGCTGCTGGCCGGCCTCCAGCCAATCTCCGACGACCTGTACGAGGCCGCCGAGGTCGATGGCGCGACGCGCTGGCAGAAGTTCACCCAGATCACGCTGCCGCTGCTGCGCCCGGTGATCACGCTGGTGATTGTGCTCGGCACGATCGGCACGTTCCAGGTCTTCGACCAGGCCTTTATTATGACCAAGGGTGGCCCGCTTAAATCGACGCTGACGCCGGTGCTGCTGATCTACACCAAAACCCTGGGCGAGGGCACTTCATCGAACGCGGCGCTGGCCGCCGCAATGGCATTCATTCTGGCGCTGATCATTTTCTTCTTCACCTTCATCCAGCGCCGCTATATCGAAAGCTCAAGCGAGCGATTCTAGCGCCTTGCGCCGAAGGAAGGAGCCTGGTATGGCAGTTTCTGTTGAGCAGCGCCCGCTGGCAGTGTCGTCGCCGCAGCGCTCGCCCCGGCAAAGCGCGCTGGTCGCCCTGCGCTATGTTGTGATCACGGTCGTGGCGATCATTGTGTTTATGCCCTTTATTCTGTCGTTTCTTGGCACATTCAAGAGCAACCCCGAGGTTACCGCATACCCGCCGACCT
>LJCR01000096.1 GCA_001399705.1 Kouleothrix aurantiaca | reverse complement strand
GTTCCCCGACACCGGGCGGCCGGCGGTGGTCGCGCCGCTGGAGATGCTGGTGTCGGCCGCGCCGGATGCGCCGCGTGTGCGGCTGGTGGGCATACCGCCGCGTGTGGTGGGCGTTGGCAGCCTGCGGTAGCCTGCATTCTGCAACAGAAAAGGGCCGTGTCAATCGGCCCTTTTCTGCGCTGAATGGTGATGAGGAGCAGCTTCTTTGCCGCTCAGGCTGTCGCGGCCCGCTTGTCGGAAGCAGCATGCCTGATTGCTGAAGGTGTCTGGCAGCCAACAATTGCCGGAGCCTCGTGGATCAGCGTGTCGTCTGCAATCGCTGCCACCATGAACAGGGCAAAATCCACGCGCCGCGTGCGGTTGCTTTGGAGGATCGGGTCGCCCACGTGCCGGCTCCATACTGGCAGCCCCTGGCTCTCGCCTTCTTCGAGGTCGCTGCCGCGCACGATCGTCCAGCGCGTGTTGCTGGCAAACACCCGTCGGCACGCCTCGACCTGATCGTCGATATCCCCGAAGCGAACCAGGCGCGCAATCGGGCCAAAAATGGCAACGATCGCTTTAAGGCGCCAGGAATACACATCCTGCCCGTCGCGGGTGATGTGCCAGCCGCACGAAAAGATCAGCCGTGCCCCTGGCTCGGCGTAGTCGAGAACTGCCTGGGCGGTTCCGGCCGAGTAGCCATGAACGCCGAGGGGAACCAGCACAACCAGCACGGCATCGCAGCCAGCAACTGCGCGCTTGATGACTTCGCGGTTGTCGGTGGCACCAGGAATGATGGTGATGCGATCCTTGAACGCGTCGAGCTTGCCGACACTTTGCTCGCGGCACACGCCAACCACCTCGTACCCGCGATCGAGCGCATGCTGCACCATGTATCGCCCAAGCTTGCCGGAAGCGCCAACAATGCATATCTTCTTTGCTCGCGCAAGGTGCTGCGTTTGGGTGGCCATATCACTTGGCTGCTGGTCGCGGCGAGTGTTGTCGGTATGGAATGGCTCTGGCGTGGTCATCCTGTTTCTCCTTGCTGGCTGCACTTATAAAGAACAATGCAACAGAAAAGGGTGTATCGCGCAGGCGAATGCGTGCTTGCCCGGTTCTTTGCATTTTCGGTTCTTGCAGCACTCGCACTGCTGGCCTGCTGAGCCTTCGCCGAAGCGGTGTTTACGTGCTGCTTTACGTGCCTACAGCATAGCGCCCATACCGGCTTACGGCATAGATACTAAAGCACTGCTTGAGGTACTGCTGTGGGGTACTGCGGGGAACAGGGCGGTGTTTGCGGGGGCTAAAGCAGGCCAAGTTTGCGAGCGCGTGCAACCGCCTCGGTTCGGCTTTGCACCTGCAGTTTGCCGAATATGCGCTGGTTATGCCCTTTGACTGTGCTCACGGCCAGGAACAAGCGCGCGCCGATCTGGCTGTTGGAATAGCCCTGGGCGATCAGTTCGAGGATCTCGCGCTCGCGCGTGCTCAGCGGCTCGGCGACATCCTGGTTTTCGGATGCCAGATGTTGGGGGGCTGCAGCCGTTTCACTGTTAAAGCTCTGTGATCCCGCATCAGGAAAAGCAGCAAGTAACTTCCCGATGTATTCGGGTGCGATTCTGCGGGCCTCCGACAAAAGATGCGCCATTGCTGGCCCTTCGCTGACAAAAATGCGCACGTAGCCCTCCGGCTCGGCCATGTTCAGGGCGTGTTCCAGTGCGACGAGCGCCGGGGCAAGGCGCCCCTGCGCGTGCTGCGCCAGTGCCCGCAATAGTTCGATCTCAATCAGGCTGCCGATCCTCCCACCAGCTTCGGCGGCGCGCTTAAGGCGATCGAGCAGGCGTGTAGCCTGGTCAATGGAATGGTCGCCTGGCTCGCGCCGATACTGTGCAATCAACACCCGCGCCAGCGTCATCTGCTCGAACTCAGCAAGAAAGCCCGGTTCCTCGTCGGCCGAGCGGCCGCGCTCGTGTGCCCATCCCAGCGCTTCGCGCAGGCGCCCTTGCGCCAGCCAGACCCGCACGCGGAGCGCCGTAAGCGGCTGCAGATCGGGAATGGGCGTTGGGTAGAAGTGCCGCTTGGCCTCGTCGAGCAATGTCAGCGCGGCTGCGAAATCGCCCTGTGCCTCCGCCAGGCGTGCTTGGGCACGGCACTGGCGAAAGCGCCAATCTGGCAGCGCGGCCTGTTCGCCCAGTTGCTCGCTGCGCTGCAGCTGCGTTCGGGCAGTGCCCAAGTCGCCTTGTTCACACGCGAGCTCGCTCAGCCCCAGGTAGAGGTTGGCCGTGCCGCGAAGCAGCGGCTCGCCGTGCGCCTGCGCGAGGTGCAGGGCCTGGCTATACACAGCAATCGCCTCGCGCAGGCGGCCTTGTGTGACCCGGATATCGGCCAGCCCCGAGGTGACGCTGATAGCAAAATGCATGTTTCCGGCTGCCTGAAAACCGGCCATCGCCTCGGCCAGCACGCGGTATGCCGCGTCCAGTTCGCCACTCGCCCACTGCGCCAGGCCCAGTAGCGCGGCAGCCGGCCCGCGCCGCAGATGATCTCCGTCCGGCAGCAGTTCGAGCGCGCGCTGGCCATAGCGCACCGACAGGGGGATATTGCCACGCGCCTGGGCCAGATAGGCGTGCGCGGTGGCGAACGATGCCGGCAGCCCCTGAAACTGTTGCTGGTCGGCGATGATCGGCGCGGCTGCGTGTTCTGGGCTGAACAGATCGGTGGCTGGCCTACTCGCTTGCTCGCCACGGTCTGCCGTGCCGCCCAACCACCTTTCGGCATCTGACAACCGAGCTTCAGCGGCGTCAAGCTCGCCGCCATTCAGCAGCGCCCAGGCATACGCAACGCCGAGCACAGGCCGGGCCTGAACGACTTCGTTGGGTAGCGCCCTTGCCCAGCCCAGCCAGGTTGCGGCCTGGAATCGCCCGTCCATGGCCGGCCAGGCCAGCTCGATGAGATCTGCCGCGCCCGCGAAGTCGCTGGCGGCCAGGGCATGGCGAATCGCGTCGGCTGGCAGATGATGCTCGGCATACCATGCACTCGCTCGCCGATGCAGGCGTGCAAGTTCTGCTGGCTGTTCCTGAAGCATCTGCGTTTTCAGCACATCGGCAAAGAGATGGTGATAGCGGAACCAGTCGCCTGTATCGTCGAGTGGGACAACAAACAGGTTGCCTCGTTCGAGTGTTTCCAGGAGCAGGTGGCTGTCGTTACGGCCACTTACGGCATTGCACAGGGGCGCACTCAGCCGCTCAAGGATCGAGGTATGGAGCAGGAAGTGGCGCACGGGCCCGGGCTGACGCTGCAGAACCTCTTCGATCAGGTAATCCACAATGTACCGGTTATTCCCAGCAAACGCCCTGACGAACTGGCCCATGTCGTCGCGCCCGCGCATGGAAAGGGCTGCCAGCTGCAGACCTGCAATCCAGCCTTCGGTGCGCGTTTCCAGCGTGGCCAGCTCCTCCGCCGAAAGATCAAGCGCCATAACCTGTGTGAGAAATGCGGCCGCTTCGGCTGGTGTGCACCGCAAATCGGCCGCGCGCAGTTCGGTCACCTGATCGCGGGCGCGCAGGCGGGCCAGGGGAAGCTGTGGATCTTCGCGCGTGGTAATAGCCAGGTGCATCTGTGGCGGCAGATGATCCAGCAAAAATCCGACGATCCGGTCGATTGAGCGCTCATCAATCTCGTGGTAGTCGTCGAGCACAAGCACGAAATGCTCTGACTCGCTGGCGATGTCGTTGAGCAGGGTGGTCACAATCGCGTCGAGCGGGGGTGGCTGGGGAGATTGAAGCGCTTCTGTGGCCCTGCTTCCAAGGGTTGGCGTAAGTGTCTGCAATGCGCCGATCAGGTAGCTTAGAAAGCGCGCTGGCTCGCGGTCGCCCGCATCGAGCGATAGCCAGGCCGCCCGCCGACTGCCGGCCGCAACCCATGCGCTGGCGAGGGTGGTTTTGCCAAAACCGGCTGGCGCCGAGATCAGCGTCAGTTTGCGATACAGGCCAGCATTCAGCTGCTCCAACAAGCGTGGGCGCTGGACTGCGTTCAACCGTGATGGCGGGATATAAACTTTCGTGGTGAGCAGCGGCGTCAACATAGCGCCATTATAGCGAAAAGAAAGAAAAACCTTAACACGTGCAACGAGGTGCCGCCAACGAAGATTCTATTTTGGGAAGACGCCAGCCTTCCAAAACTCGCGCCGAGAAGGCGGTGCCTGGCTTGTGGAATTCAGGGCTTATTGGTCAGGAAAAGCCAGTTGAAGCGCCAATCGCATCCCACGCGGCCTGCACCTGCGCGCGCGTGCCTTCCAGCGTGCCGCCGTTGTCGATCACCACGCTGGCCTGCGCGATCTTTTCGGCCTGGGGCGGCTGGGCGGCGATGCGCGTGCGCGCTTCTTCCGCGCTCATGCCGCGCGTGCTGACCAGGCGGGCGAGCTGCTGCTCGGGCGGGCAGCTCACCACCCAGATCGCGTCGCACTGCGGCTTCCAGCCCGACTCCCCAGCAGCTTGATCGCGTCGATCACGGCGACGGGCGGGTGCCCGGCGGGGTGCGCTGCCTGGGCCACATCTTCGAGCCAGGCGGCGATGCGCGCGTGCACGGCGGGGTGGACGATCTGCTCCAGGCGGCGAAGTGCGGCCGGGTCGCTGAACACAACCGCGCCAAGCGCGCGCCGGTCGATTGGGCCGCCGGGCGCGCTGAGAATGCCCGCGCCAAACGCGGCGACGATCTGCTCGTACACGGGCTGGCCGGGCTGCTGCAATTCGTGCGTCACGCGGTCGGCGTCGATCACGTGCGCGCCCAGCTCGCGCAGCATCGCGACAACCGTGCTTTTTCCGCAGGCAATATTGCCTGTCAGGCCAATCAGGTAGTAATCAGAGTGTTTCATAACGTTTGGCCTACGCACTACGCACCACGCACTGCAATCTTAATAGTGCGTGGTGCGTAGTGCGTAGTTTGGTTATAATTCGACGTATTCCTGCTTCACCAGCGCGCCCTCGTCCACGCCAAACAGGCGCAGCAGCTCGCCAATCAGCGCGGCCTTGGCGTCGGCGTCGCGGCGGCTCCAGGTGCGGCTTTTGATCTCCAGAAACGGGCCGGGCTGCTGGTGGCCAACCAGCGTGTCGATGTTGATTGCGAAATCCTCGCCGCGGAACATGATCCGCCAGCGCTGGCGCTGCTTCTCGATCTCGATCACATGGTCGGGCTGGAAATACTCGCGGTAGAAGCGTAGCGTGCGGTCGGCCAGCGCGGTGTAGCGCGCGCGGCCCAGGCGTATTGCCGAAATATACTCGGTGCGGTCGGCGGGCACGGTCAGCGTGATCGTATATTTCGGCTCGATGCGCGCGCCCGGGTCGAGCCGCTGGAGCGCGGCCATCCACGGGCCGGTGATCGCTGTGACGTCGATGAAGATGCGCCCGCCGGCGGTTGTTATTGCTTGCCGCAGCGGCATGTCTGCGCGCAGAAACTGCGGAAATCCACCGGCCAGCAACTGCAGCAGATCCAGGCCCAGCGGCGTGAATGGGTCGACCACGCCCTGCACCGAGTTGAAGCTGAAATACACGCGTGGCGATTTGGCCGCCAGCGCGGCCTCGGGCAGCGGGTAGAGCGAGGTGATCGGGCGCGATTGCAAGAGCAGCATGCGACCATTCGCCCAGGCCCACTCAATATCCTGCGGCGAGCCGAAATGCGCCGCCACCCGCGCGGCAGTGCGCGCCAGGTCGCGGATCTGCGCGTCGGGCAACGCCTGCTCGCCGGCTGCGCGCGCCACCTGGTCAGTTCCGCCACCGGCGCGCGGCACAATCGCCAGCGCCTTCGCGCCCAGCTTGCGCCCCGTAATCTGCCAGCTCGCCGGGTCGACCACATAGTGGTCGGGCTCGACCTGGCCCGACACAATTGCCTCGCCCAGGCCATAGCTCGCGTCGATCACAATTTCATTGCGCCGCCCGCTGAGCGGGTTAGCGGTGAACAGCACGCCCGAGACCTCGGAAGAAATCAGCTCCTGCACCACCACGGCCAGCGCCACGTCGTCGGGCGCGATGCCATTGCGCGCGCGGTAGCCCAGCGCGCGGGCGGTCCACAGACTGCCCCAGCAGCGCCGCACGGCATCCAGCAGCGCGTCGTCGCCCACAATATTCAGGTAGGTGTCTTGCTGGCCAGCGAACGACAGGCCGGGCAAATCTTCCGCCGTGGCCGAGGAGCGCACCGCAACGGGCAGATTAGGCGCGTTGCTGGAAAGCTGCCGGTAGGCCGCCACAATCGGCTCGGCCAGCGCGGCGGGCATGTCGCCCTGCGCGAACAAAGCGCGAATCTGCTCGGACGCGTGATCCAGCGCCACTGGGTTGTCGCCGGCAACCTTGCGCGCCAGCGCGACGATCTGTTCGGCCAGGCCGTTCGCGGCGACAAAAGCGTGGTAGGCCTCGGTCGTGACCAGAAAGCCGGGCGGCACGGCAAAACCCGCGCGCGCCAGCTCGGCCAGGTTTGCGCCCTTGCCACCCACGCGCGCCAGCGTGGCATCGGCTGAATCGAGCTGCAGAATATACTCAGACATCAGCGTCTCCTCCTGAGCGTCTACCAGAAGATAGCGACTGCCACGCCCCGCGCTAGGGCTGCCCGGCGCGTGGCCCCAAACCAGTGACAAAAATATCGATATTCGTTGCAATAATCTGCTCGTCAGTAGTGGCGAGCGCCTCGGGCTGGCGCAAAATCTCGCGCGCGAGCACATTGACAATAAACATGCCCAGGAAGCTGCGCGCGGCGATTGACGTATCGTGCGGGCGCAGGTTGCCAAGGTCAATGTGATGCTGCAGATACTGGCTGATCAAGCCCAGAAAGCGCTGGCCCGCCACGCGGAAAAACATCTCGCCGATCTGCGGAAAGCGCGTTGCTTCGCCGATCAGAATGCGGAAGATGGCGACGTTGCCGGGCACGTGGAAGATCGACAGATAGGTGCGGCCCACCAGCGCCAAGCCCTCGCGCGGCGGCAGGTCCATCAAACGCTCGGGATGATCGGCCAGTGCGAAGACGGTGGCCCGCTCGCGAATAATCGAGAAGAACAGGTCTTCTTTGTCTTTGAAATACCAGTAGATCAGCCCCGGCGAAATGCCGCCCGCTTCCTGCGCAATATCTTTATTCGTCGCCTTGTGAAACCCTTTGGTGCTAAAGACGCGCAGCGCAGCTTCAATAATCTGCTGGCGGCGGTCGCTATTTTCTTGCTCTTCGTTGCTGGTCATGCGTATTTCTTTCTTGATTGACTAGTCAATTAGGATTATAGACCCACTTGACTGACGAGTCAATCAGGACTTTTGATGAATTTGGAAACATGGAACGGAACGTGCGAATACAGGGCATTTGCCGAAAAGAAAGGGAGGCACTATGCTGCTGAAAGTTTGTTTGAATGGCGCCCGCACGCGCACCGAGCACGCGGCCGTTCCGCTCACACCGGCAGACTTGGCCCAGGCCGCGCAGGTGTCGCTTGCTGCCGGCGCAGGCGCGATTCATATGCACC
>LJCR01000957.1 GCA_001399705.1 Kouleothrix aurantiaca | reverse complement strand
GGCCACCCGCTTCCGCATGGGCGGCGAGCCGGTGCGTTCAGCCCTCTGGCGGGGCGATGCCGACGACGCGCTGGGCGGCAGCGCGAGCGCGCTGCGCGAGCAGCTCCAGCCCTACCTTGCCACCCTGCTGCACGCGGCAGCTGAACAAGGCACGCCGGTGCTGCGCCCGCTGCGCTACCACTTCCCCGACGACCCCGCCACCTACGCGCTCGACCATCAGGCGCTGATCGGCGCGTGGCTCATGGCCGCGCCGGGTGATTCGCGCAAGGTCTACCTCCCCGCCGGGCGCTGGTACGACTGGTGGAGTGGCGCGCCGCTGGAAGGGCCGACGCAGTTGCTGCCGATTGCGCAGGCGGGCCGCCCGCCGCTCTACGCCCGCGCCGGCGCGATCATTCCCTGCCGGCCGGGGCGTGGCCAGCCGCTGCGGCTCGAGATCTTCCCCGGCGACGGCGCACTGACGCTGTCTGCCGACAGCCTGCCCGGCGAAACCGATGATCTGTGCCTGCGGCTGCGCGCCGATGGCGACCGCCTGCGGTTAATCGTCTGCGCGCACGCCGGCCGGCAGCCGGTACAGTTCCGCATTCACGGCGTTGCGCCCGAAGCCGCGCAAGCCTTCCCGGGCGCGCACTACGACGCCGGCCGGCGCGCGCTGGCGTTCACGCTTGACGCGGCGGGGCCAGCCTGCCAGCTTGTATTCGCGCTGGAGCATGCGTAATGGCGAATCTCAAGCAGATCGCTGACGCCGCCCAGGTTGCCATGCTCACCGCTTACGCCGTGCTGCGCGGCAACGCAGCCGTGCCCGACGCCGAGCGCGCCCGCGTGCTCGCCGCCGCCGCCGCGCACAGCTACAGCCTGAACATCACCATCCGCGACGTCGCCGCGCTGGCGGGCGTCTCGGTCGGCACTGTCTCGCACGTGCTGAACGACAGCCCGCTCACCAAGCCCGACACGCGCGACCGCGTGCTGCAGGCGATCAGCGACCTGGGCTACCGGCGCAACAGCATCGCGCGCGGCCTGAAATCGCACCAGAGCCGCCTGATCGGCTATGGCTGGCACAGCGCCGAAGACCCCATCCGCCGCAACGCCCTGCTCGACCGCTTTCTGTACGACATTGCGCAGGCCGCCGAGGCGCGTGGCTACCACATCCTCACCTTCGCCCAGGCCGACACCAGCAATACGCTGGGCTATGCCGAGCTGATCCAGAGCGCGCGTGTGGACGGCTTCGTGCTTTCCGACCTGGCCTATGACGACCCGCGCGTGGCCTTTCTCGCCAGCCAGGACGTGCCGTTCGTGATGTTTGGCGAAAGCCCCGGCGCGCCGCCCGCGCCCACGGTCGACATCGATGGCTGCCTGGGCATGCGCCTGGCCGTCGAGCACCTTGCGGAAAATATCGCTCTGCCGAACACGGTCGACAAACAGCTCGCGGAGTGTTTTGGCCATGACCTCACACGATATTCCGCTCGTAGGCCAGTTTCTGGGCAACAAAACGGGTGATGCGCAGCTCGTCGATGTTGATGCTGTGCGCGCGCCCGTCGAGGATTTCTTCGGCCATCAGCATTCCAGTAGCGGGCGAGTGCATGATGCCGTGCCCGCTGAAACCGCTCGCGTCGACGTAGTTCGCCAGGTCGGGGTGGCGGCCCAGGATGGGCATATGGTCGGGCGTGATTTCGTAGGAGCCGGCCCAGCACAGCTTTTCGGCCAGACCCGCGCGCTCAAGGATCGGGAAGCGCGCCAGGCCGTTTTCCAGCACCGTGTCGAACCAGTCCCAGTCGAGCTGCAGGTTGTGGCTGGGCGGCTCGGCTGGGTTCGACTGGCCGAACAGCACGTTCTGCTGCTCCTTGCGCAGGTAGAAGCCCGTGCCAACGTCAATGGTGAGCGGCACCGGGCCGGGGATCTGCGCGAACGGCTCGGTCATGAACACGCAGCGGCGGTAGGGCCTGACGGGAATATCCAGCCCGGCCAGCGCGCCGACCTCGCCCGCCCACGATCCAGCCGCGTTCACCACCACATCGCAGAAGATCGCGCCATCGGGCGTTTCCACCGCAGTGGCGCGGCCGTTTTCCACGCGGATGCCGGTGGCGGGCGTGGCGCGCAAGAGGCGCGCACCCAGCGCGCGGGCGCGGTTCAGGTAGCCCAGCGCGATGCCATACGGGTCGACATGCCCATCCTCGGGGCCGTAGGTTGCGCCAAGCAGGTCGTCGGTGCGCGTGCCCGGCACAAAGCGCCCGGCCTCCTCAGGCGTGAGCAGCTCGGTGCGTACGCCCAGGCTGCGCTGCAAGGCCACGCTGCGCTGATATTCTTCCCAGTCGGCGGGGTTATTAATCAGAAAAAGGTAGCCGATCTGGCGAAATTCGGCGTGGCCGCCGACTTCTTCTGTAAAGTGTTTGATGCGCTCGATTCCAT
>LJCR01000958.1 GCA_001399705.1 Kouleothrix aurantiaca | reverse complement strand
TGTGTCGCCCTACCTGCTGTATGTAATGTATGCGGCGGTGCTTGGCAGCATCGTTGCCAGCGTTGTGCTAACGCCGCCGCGCAGCTACCAGTTTCGCGCGGTGATGGTGTATGGCTTCTGGCTGGCGTTTTATTTCCTGTGGACGCTGCTGGTGCTGCCGAGCGCGCGCGAGCAGTTGCCGGAAGTGATCCGCGTGCTGGTGCGCAATGCGACGGTGCTGGCGGCCATTCCGGTGGTGGTGCGGAATCGGCCGAACCTCAACCGGCTGGCGAATGGCTTCCAGCTGGTGGTGCTGGTGAACTGCGCGATCTGCATCTGGGAATCGCTCGATCCCACCGTGATCTGGGCAATTGCCAATATGCGCGCCGAAGACATTTCGGTGGTGGACCCGAACCGGGCGGCGGCGCTGTGGTACAACCCGAACCCGGCCGCGTTTGGCTTCCTGATCGGCGCGCTGATGTCGCGCTGGTCGCGCGGCTGGCTGATGGTGGCCGGGCGTATTGCCGCGCTGGTGGGCATCTACCTGACGGTGTCGCGCAGCGGGCTGTATATGCTGCTTCTGTGCGGCGCGCTGTATGGCACGTTTCGCATGCGCGGCGTGACGATGACGCTGCGCCGCTGGGTGCTGGTGGCGGGCGCGCTGGCGCTGCTGCTGGGCGCGCTGATTGGCGTGGTGGCGGCTGGCCCCGGCCCGCTGCTGCCCGAGAACGGCGGCGGCAACTGGAACGTCCAGCGCCTGCTGGATGTGCAGGAAGAAAACAGCGGCGACCTTTCGCGCGTGCAGCTTTCGGAGGTGGCGCTGCGGGCGGCAATGCGCGGGCCGTGGTATGGGCGCGGCACCTTTATTTTCCAGGGATCGCCCGCTTCGCCCTTTAAAGCCTATACGAATGTCGGCGCGCACAACATTTATATTGTGGTGGTTGGCGAGGCTGGCCTGGCTGGCGTGGCTGGCGCCCGCTGTGGCCGCGCTATTTTTCGGTGTGGCGCTGGCGATCTGGCGCGTGGGGGTGACGAAATATGCGTCGACGGGAACATAGGCGGGGAATGCGCTAAAAGCTATCAGCTGCTGATTTCTTCGGGCGCGGGGGTGCTGATCGTGTGGAACATCAGGCGGTCGACCATCTGGACAAGAATGACGGCAGCGACGACCTGGGCGGGGACGAGGTTTTTCTGCACAAGCAACGTGCCAAGCGGCTGGTTGATACCCTGCTGGCGCGCTTCGAGCTGCTCGGCAAGGACAAGCTCAAGCGTGTGCTGCGAAAGGTAGCCAAGCGAAACGAGGTAGGCGCCAAGCGGCATCATCCAGCGGTCGGCTGGCAGCGTGGCCTGCAGACAGGGCGGGTGTTCCTGGATGGCTTTGTTGAAAAGCTGTGCGACCGAGGTTGCGTATGCCGCCGAGATAGTAATATCCATAGCTGTTCTTTCCTACGCTAGAGGAAGCTGAGCAGAGCGAAGCACACGTCTGTACCGCCTATGATACGGGGTAGTGCGAAGGAGAAAATATACACTTTGACAACAATCTCGCATCATCGGTGATGTAAGTGTGCCTGAGAAAAGGAGCGTGCTATGAGCCTGATCGAAGTAGAAAATCTGCGCAAGACATTTCGCGTGGCGGCGCGGCGCAGCGGGCGATTTGCTGCCCTGAAAACGCTGCTGGCCCGCGAGTACCGTGAGGTGTGCGCGGTGGATGGCGTGTCGTTTGCGCTCGATGCCGGCGAGATGGTTGGCTACATTGGGCCGAACGGCGCGGGCAAATCCACTACCATTAAAATGCTGACGGGCATCCTGGTGCCGAGCAGCGGGCGGATCGAGATCGATGGGCGCGTGCCGCACCAGCAGCGCGTTGCGCATGTGCGCCAGATCGGTGTGGTGTTCGGGCAGCGCACGCAGCTCTGGTGGGATCTGCCAACGATCGAGTCGTTTGAGCTGCTGCGCCACATCTACCGCATCCCGCTGGGGCACTGGCGCGCGCGCATGCACGAGTTCACCGAGCTGCTCGATCTCGGGCCGTTTCTTGAAACGCCGGTGCGCCAGCTTTCGCTTGGCCAGCGCATGCGCGCCGACCTGGCTGCCGCGCTGCTGCACGAGCCGAAGATTCTGTTTCTCGACGAGCCAACGATCGGGCTGGACGTGGTGGCAAAAGAGCGCATCCGCCAGTTTCTGCAGCAGATCAACCGCGAGCGCGGCGTGACGGTGATCCTGACCACGCACGACCTCGAGGATATCACGCGGCTGTGCCAGCGCGTGGTGCTGATCGACCACGGGCATGTGATCTACGACGGCAGGATCGAGCAGCTGCGCGCGCGCTTCGGCCACAGCCGCACGCTGGTGGTCGATCTCGACGAAGACGTGCGCACGCTTGAGGTGCCGCGCGCCGAGCTGGTGCGCCGCGAGTGGCCGCGC
>LJCR01000959.1 GCA_001399705.1 Kouleothrix aurantiaca | reverse complement strand
CCCCTAACCCCTAACCCTATGAAGACAGTTCTTCTCATTGGCACACTCGATACCAAGGGCCGCGAGATTGCCTACCTGCGCGAGCGGCTGGGCGCGATGGGCGTGCGTTCGCTGGTGCTCGATTCGGGCATTCTGGGCGAGCCGCTCGGCTGTGAGCCCGACATCACCCGCGCCGAGGTGGCCCGCGCCGCCGGCTATGAGATCGACGCGCTGCGCACGATTGGCACGCGCGGCGCGGCGGTCGAGCGGATGGTGGTGGGCGTGGAGCGGCTGGCCGTGCAGCTCTTTGCCGACGCGCGCTGCCACGGGCTGATCGCGCTTGGCGGCGCGGAAGGCGCGGTGCTGGGCGCGGCGGCGGCCAAGGCGCTGCCGATTGGCGTGCCGAAGATCATTGTGTCGCCCATCGCTTCGGGCGTGCGCAAGTTTGGCCCGCTGATCGGCCGGCGCGACATCATGGTTGTCCATTCGCTGATCGACATTCTGGGCATCAACCCGATCAGTCGCACGGTGTTCGACAATGCGGCGGCGGCCATGGCTGGCATGCTGGCCCACGGCCACACGCTCGCGCAGGACGAGGAACTGGCGACCGGCGAACACCCGCCCTATGTGGCCGCGACCATGCTGGGCAACACCACGCGCGGCATGATGGTGGTGAAAGATGCGCTGGCGGCGCGTGGCTACGAGACGGTGATTTTTCACTCGAATGGCGTGGGCGGGCCGATCATGGAGGAGCTGGCGGCGCAGGGGATGTTTGTGGGCGTGATCGACTATACGCTGAACGAGTTGGCCGAGCCGCTGCTGAACGGCTTCCAGTCCGCGCCGGGCCGCCTCGAGCAGGCGGGCGCGCTGGGCGTGCCGCAGGTGGTTGTGACGGGTTGCGTCGATTTCGCATGCCACGGCCCGCGCAACAGCGTGCCCGAGGCGCTGCGCGACCGACCGGCTTACTACCACAACCCTGAGTTTACGCTCATCCGCCTCAACCGCGATGAGCAGGCGCAGGTTGGCGCAACGATTGCGCGCAAGCTCAACGCGGCGCGTGGCCCGGTCGAACTGTTCATCCCGCTGGGTGGCGTGTCGATCCCAGATGTGCCGGGCGGCGCATTCTACGACCCGGAAGCGAGCGCGGCATTTCGCGCGGCGCTGCTGGATGCGCTGCGGCCCGACATACCTGTACACCAGATCGACGCGCATATCAACGACCCGGTGTTTGCGCTCTCGGTTGCCGAAACCTTTCTTGACTTGGTGACAAGATGACATGATGACATGATGAAATACTGCCCGCAGTCATCGTGTCATTTTGCCATCTTGTCAGGAAAGATGGAGTATCGAAATTATGGGAGAAGCTCTCATTTCTCACTGCCTGGCCGACCTGGCGTACCCCGATATTCAAGCATACCTGACGCGCAGCGACCTGATTCTCATCCCGATGGCGAGCCTTGAGCAGCACGGCCCGCACCTGCCGCTCAGCACCGACACAGTGACGGCGTATGAAGTGAGCAAGCGCGCGGCCGAGCAGGCCGGCGTGCTGTACACGCCAACGATCTGGACAGGCTACTCGCCGCAGCACATGCGCGGCCCTGGCCAGGGCATGGGCACCATCACACTGCGCGCCGAGACGCTGCTAAACCTGATCTACGACGTGGCCCGCAGCCTGATCCACCACGGCTTCAACAAGCTGGTGTTTGTGAACGGGCACGGCTCGAACGTCAAGGTGATCGACCCGGTGCTGCGGCGCATTCGCTACAACACTGGCGCGATGGTCGCCTTTTACAAGCCCTACGCCGAGCGCTACATGGGCCTGGTGAAAGACCTGATGGAGAACCCGCCCGAAGAAACGCCGGGCTGGCATTCCAGCGAGCTGGAAACCTCGCAGATGCTGGCGCATAACGCGAAGTTTGTGCGGATGGACCGCGCCGCCAGCACCGAGACGCACATCCCCGGCTGGCTGCCCGAAGCCTTCCAGAAGGCCGACGGCGCGCCCGATGTGCAGTTCAACGGCTACCAGTATTTTCAGTTCCCAATGGATCATGACGAGTTCACCGAGACGGGCGTGATCGGCAACCCGATGCGCGCCAGCGCCGAAAAGGGCGAAGAAGCGTTCCGCCGTTATGCCGCACACCTCGTCGAGGCGATTACCGAGCTACAGCGCGTCGAGGTCACGGTGCATAGCCGCGAGTTCCGCGACCGGGCGTGATGTGCGTGCGTGCGCGATAGCCGTGTGGTACGTGCGCAGCGATAGCCGTGGGTACATGCGCATGGGCGAAGCAATCGCCGCACGGAATGTGTGATACACACGTAGGGGCGAAGCAGTCGCTGCGAATGCCTGGGCATACACTATAATCGCGGCGACTGCTTTGCCCTTACTTTTATATCGGGGAGGCACGCCATGCATCGCCCGCGTAG
>LJCR01000956.1 GCA_001399705.1 Kouleothrix aurantiaca | reverse complement strand
ACCTTCGACCGCGCCCGCTCCAGCATGGCCGGCGCAATATCGATCCCGCAGACCGTGCCGCCGAACCAGGGTTGCTGGCCCAGCAGCAGCGGCACGCGCCCAGTGCCGGTGGCCACATCCAGCACGCGCGGCGCGGGTATGCCCACAAGCGCACCCTGAAGCAGCGGAACGAGCGTGGCCGCGTCGCTGGCGACCACCGGCTGGCGCACGTCGTCGTAAAAACTGGCCCCGCGCTGGTAGATAAATCGCACCGCGCCGCGGCCCAGGTAGGTGCCCTCACCCACAATGATCAGCCAGTAGAGCAGCAGGGCCAGCGCCAGCACAGCCGCGCCAAACCCGAGCCACCAGCTCATCAGGGCTCCCTTCTTGCCACCAGCGTGCGCATTGCGAGGCATTATAGCACATTGCCACGCGCCGCCCGGGCCAACATGTGTGCCGGCAGGGCTTTGTCTACGTTGGAATGGAGAACGGGATCGATCCACAGCTTACGCAGATGGCACAGATATGAGTTCCCCAATCTGCGTACTCTGCGTATTCTGTGGATGAATTTTCGCCAATGACCTGGCCCTTGCAACCTGCGCGTCGGCCCACGCGAGCATTTGCGTTCTATGCTATCCTAGTAGCACCGGCCACGTGGCGACGGAAAGCGAACGCAATGCACCACTCAATCGAAGTGCAAGCCAACGATGCCGGCTTGATCCAGCTACTCCGCTTTGTCGATGCGGCCGAGCGCGAGCTCGCGCTGCAGCCCGAGCAAGAGTACCTGCTGCGCCTCGCCATCGAGGAAATTGCGACAAACCTGATCAAGTATGGCTACCGCGCGGGCGAACCTGGCCCGGTGCGCGTGAGCTGCCGTGCCGAGGGTGGCGCGCTGCTTGTGGAGATCTGCGACCGCAGCACGCCCTTCGACCCGCGCTTCGCGCCGCCGCCCGACCTCGCCTCCGATCTTGCGCACCGGCGCGTGGGCGGGCTGGGCCTGTTTCTGGTGCGCGAGCTGGCCGACGAGCTGAGCTACCGGCACGACGCGGCGACGGGCTGGAATGCGCTGACGATTATCAAGCGGGCGGAGCACCACCGTGTTTGAGCGTATGCGCGGCCTGGCGCTGTTCCAGGGCATGGCCGACGAGCGGCTGGCGCGGCTCACCGCCCGCGTGACCGAGCAGCAGCTGGCGGCGGGCGAGCTGCTGTTCGCGCAGGGCGACGTTGCCGACACATGTTATGTCGTGCTCGACGGCGAGCTGGATGTGGTGGCGCACCTGGGCGATTTCGAGCTGCAGCTTGAGATCTGCCGGCCCGGCCAGATCATTGGCGAGATGGCGCTGATCGACGGCAGCCCGCGCTCGGCAACTGCCCGCGCCCGCGCCGCTACCCATGTCGCTGTGCTCGATAAAGGCGCGTTTGTCGAAATGCTCAGGAGCAACCCCGCGCTCACGCTCGACCTGCTGCGCAGCACCACCACGCGCCTGCGCCGCACCAGCCAGAACATGATCGACGACATGGCCGCCAAGCACGCCGAGCTGGCGCGCGCCTACGACGAGCTGCAGGCCGCGCAGGCCGAGCGCATCCGTCTGAGCCGGATCGAGGAAGAGCTGGCAGTTGCGCGCCGCATCCAGCAGCTCTTTCTGCCGCGCCAGCTCCCGCAGCCGGCCGGCTGGCAGCTCGCCGCCTACAATCGCGGCGCGCACGAGGTCGGCGGCGATTTCTTCGACTGCATCCCGCTGCCGGGCGGCGACCTCGGGCTGGTGGTGGCGGATGCCTGCGGGAAGGGCGTTCCGGCCGCGCTGTTTGTGGCGCTGACGCGCAGCCTGGTGCGCGCGGCGTCACTTGCGCCGGCGGCATTTCAGCACGGCGGCAGCGCGCAGGCCGCCCCGCTGGCCGACACGATCGGCCTGACGAACGATTACATCGCCACCGAACACGGCGCCAGCCATATGTTCATCACGCTGTTCTACGGGCAGCTCAACACCCACAGCGGCGCAATGCGCTATGTCAACGCCGGGCACAACTCGCCCATGCTGTTTGGGCCGGGTGGCGTGCTGCGCAGCGAACTCGAAAGCAGCTCGCTGCCGCTGGGCATTGTGCCGCACCACCGCTTCGAGATGCGCGAAACCACGATCGCGCGCGGCGACATGCTCTTGTGCTTCAGCGACGGCATCACCGAGGCGATGGACGCCAGCGGCGCGCTGTTCGACGAGCAGCGCCTGCTGGATGCCATGCGCGCCCATGCAGACCTGCCCGCCGCCGCGCTGGTCGAGCGGCTGGTCGAGGTGGTTGACGGCTTTGTCGGCGGCGCGCCCCAGTCCGACGATATGACCCTGCTGCTGATCAAGTGCGAGGCATAGTGCGCTTTCAGCGCAGGGGTTGGGGAATAGGGTCTGGTGATAGCAATTGCTGAGTTCTTTCTCTA
>LJCR01000955.1 GCA_001399705.1 Kouleothrix aurantiaca | reverse complement strand
GTGGTCGGGGTGCGCGGCCAGGATCAGCGCGCGAAAGCGCTGGCGCAGAGTGTCGGCGCTAGCTAGTGGGCCAAAGACATCGGCTGGCGTGCCGGCGCGCTTCTTCCGCACCGACGATGCGGCTGGCGCGGCGAGCTTCACCGACCTGACGAATGCCGGCTCGGTGAACTACTGCACCGCGCAGTGCTGGTACGATAACTACGTCGTCACGCCGGCCGGCTCGCCCGACACGGTGTTCCTGGGCGGCTCGCACCAGTACGGTGAAATCTACGGCGTCTCGAACGGTCGCGGCCTGGTCATGTCGACCGACGCTGGCGCGACGTTCACCGACATGACGGTTGAGTATGGCGACGGCACGTCTTCGATCAACCTGCACCCCGACCACCACGCGCTGACGGTTGTGCCCAGCAATCCGAACATTTTCTTCTCGGGCAGCGACGGCGGCCTGGTGCGCTCAAGCGGCCGGTTCGTCAATAACTCGGCGGCATGCGCGGCGCGCGGGCTCACCGGCGCAAACCTGGCAAACTGCCAGCAGCTGCTGTCGAAAATCCCCGAGCGGCTGTTCAGCCTGAACAAAGGCCTCTCGACCCTGCAGTTCCAGAGTGTGCTGACCAACCCGCAAAACCCGAGCCTGCTGATCGGTGGCACGCAGGACAACGGCACTTGGCTGAGCAACGGATCGGTGCAGAACTGGAGCCAGACGATCTACGGTGACGGCGGCCAGTCGGGCTTCGACGTCGCCAACCCGGCCTTCCGCTTCAACACCTTCTTCACCCAGGCGGTTGATGCGAACTTCCAGAACGGCGACCCGACCAAGTGGGTGGTGATCTCCGGCCCGCTATTCAACAGCGGCGAAACAGCCCCGTTCTATATGGCAATCATTGGCGACCCCAAGGTGGGCGGAACGATGTTTGCGGGCCTGCAGTCGGTGTACCGCACCACCGACAATGGCGGCAACCAGGCCTACCTGGAAGCGAACTGCTCGGAGTTCACCACCTCGGCGGCGGCGCCCGACTGCGGCGACTGGCAGCGGCTTAGCGGCAGCAACCTGACGACAAGCGCGCTGGGCGATCGCTCGGGTGGCACGGTGGCGGCGGTTGAGCGCACCGCCAGCGACACCGGCACGCTGTGGGCGGCAACTTCCACCGGGCGCGTCTTCATCTCGAAGAACGCCGACGCCGCGACCGCCAGCAGCGTCAGCTTCACCCGCCTCGACTCGCTGGCCGCCAACGACCCGGGCCGCTTTGTGTCGAGCATTTTCGTCGACCCGGCCAACGCCAACCACGCCTGGATCTCGTACTCGGGCTACAACTTCAACACGCCCGCCCAGCCCGGCCACGTCTTCAGCGTGACGTATGACCCGGCTGCTGGCACGGCAACCTGGGCGAACCTCGACGCCGGCACCGGCCCGATGGGTGACCTGCCCGTGACCGACCTGGTGCAGGACAGCGCGACCGGCGACCTGTACGCGGCCACCGATTTCGGCGTGCTGCGCTTGCCCAGTGGCACAAGCTCCTGGGTTGCTGCGGGCAGCGGCCTGCCGATGGTCGAAGTTCCCGGCCTGACGATTGTGCCCGGCTCGCGTATTCTGTACGCCGCCACGCATGGCCGCAGCTCGTGGCAGATCAAGCTGCCGTAAGCTGTGTTCTGACAAGGGCTGATCGCTCGGGCAAAACCAGGGGGCGCGATCGACGAGTAGTAACAGCAAAGGGGAGTGCGAGAGGCTTACACCTTTCGCACTCCCCTTTGCTGTGGCCGATGGCTGGGATATGGGAGGAGGCGTCGCTACACGCCGGCGGCGCGCATATGCGCGCACGCCTGCTTGCAGGCTTCTTCAGCGCCAAGCGCGGCCAAACTCTTGTCGAACGGCTCGGGCGTCACCGGGCCGTCGTAGCCCAGCTCGCGCAGCACGCCCAGAAATCCGGCCAGGTCGATCACGCCGGTTGCGCCAGGCAGGCGCCGCACCTGGTCATGCTGGTCTTCGGGCGCGATGCCGGCGGGCGCGTCGTTCACATGCACATACACCACATCGTCGCGGCGCAGGCTGCGCAGGTCGGCCAGCGTGCCCAGGCCAGTGTACCAGTGGTAGCAATCAACCAGCAGCCCAACGTTGGGGCCAATTGCCTCGGCCAGGCCTAGCATGGCATCCATGCTCGAAATGAAACCATAGCGGCGCTCGGTGCGAATGTGGCGCGGGCCGATGAACTCCAGGCCCAGCCGGCAGCCGTGCTCGTTCAATACCTGCGCAACTGGCTGCAGGCGCGCGACATGGTGGGCGAAGTTTTCGCGAAATGGCAGGTCGTTCGAGGCCGGCATGATCCATGTGTGAATGCGCGTGCAGCCCAGCCGCTGCGCGACGGCAGCCTGCGTCGCCAGCAGATCGAGCGCGCTCTGGTCGTACTCGTTGCGCC
>LJCR01000954.1 GCA_001399705.1 Kouleothrix aurantiaca | reverse complement strand
GCCAGCTCGGCTTCGGTGCCGCAGGACCTGTCAGGCGACCAGGCCAACACCAACATGAACACCGGCGCGATTGGCAGCACCGGCGGCTCGCAGCCACACGACAACATGCAGCCCTACCTGGTAATAAATTTCATTATCTCGCTTGAAGGCATCTATCCAAGCCAGAATTAAGGAGAGATACCAATGGCCGATCCATTTCTTGGCGAGATCCGCCCCACGTCGTGGGGGTTCGCCGCGAAGGGCTGGGCGCTGTGCAACGGCCAGCTTCTGCCGATCGCCCAGAACCAGGCGCTCTTCTCGCTGCTTGGGACCATGTACGGCGGCGACGGACGGACGACATTTGCCCTGCCCGATCTGCGCGGGCGCGTGCCGCTGCATCGCGGGCAAAACCAGCAGGGCCAGAGTTACGGCGAGGAAAACCATACCCTGAATTATTCCGAGATGCCGATGCACACCCACACCGTCAATGCCAGCACCAACGCCGCCGATACCGGCGGGCCGCAAGATGCGTTCTGGGCTTCGCAATCGGGGCAGAACCCCTTCACCGGCACTGCCAATGCCAAAATGTGGGATGGCGCGATTGCGCCAAGCGGAAACAGCCAGCCGCACCCGAACATGGCCCCGTACCTGACCATCTCGTTCATGATCGCGCTGGTTGGCATCTACCCGAGCCGCGACTAATCGCAGCCCGCAGAAAGGGGTATGTTCGCATGTCTGACCCGTTTATCGGCGAAATACGTATTGTCGGTTTTAACTTTGCGCCACGCGGCTGGGCCTTCTGCGATGGCCAGATCATGTCGATCGCGCAGAACACCGCGCTTTTCGCATTGCTGGGCACAACCTATGGCGGCAATGGAACCACCAACTTTGCCCTGCCCGACCTGCGCGACCGTGGCGCAATGAACATGGGCAGCGGGCCGGGCCTGACCCCACGAAGCGAGGGCGAAAACGGTGGCGCTGCGAGCATCACGCTGATCACAACCGAGCTGGCCGGGCATAGCCATATTGCCAAGGCCAGCGGCAACCTGGGCGAAAGCGCCGACCCCACAAACGCCGTGTGGTCACAAACGGGCACGCCGCGCAGCCAGATACCTATGTATACCACTGCGCTGGGCGCTGGCTCGGCAATGAACATTGGCGCGATCACGCCCGCCGGGCAGAGCAACCCGCACAATAATATGCAGCCCTGCCTGACGCTGAACTTCGTTATTGCACTTCAGGGGGTTTTCCCACAGCGCCCATAGAGGCGCGCGCGCCACGGCAGCGCGCCTTGCGCACATTACAACCAACCGATAGCGGGCGGGGCACCACCCCGCCTAACGTCGCGCTAGGGCGATGCAATGCGCCCGCAGCTACCCGGCCTGGCGCACAACCTACGAAGGAGCGGTTCATGGAGAATCTACGGACGTATCGATCTCGGCACCCTGTGCGCTCGGCGCTTGGCTCGGGGGCGCTTGCATTTTTTCTGGCGTTTGCCGCGCTGCTGGCCGCGCCAGGCGCGGTTTTTGCAGCCAGCACGATCAACGTCAACACGACCGCCGACGAAAACGGCGCTGGCACGGGCTGCTCGCTGCGCGAGGCGATCGCATCGGCCAACACCAACACCAACGTCGGCGGCTGCACTGGCTCGGGCGGCGGCGTGCCGTTCACCATCAATGTGCCAGCTGGCACCTACAATCTCACTGTTGATGAACTGATCCTTGGCGACGCGACCAACACCAACACGTCGATCGTCGGCGCGGGTGCGGCCTCAACGATTATTCGGCAAACGGTCGCCAACCGCCGCGTGTTCGACATCAACCCGCCGGTGAGCACTGTGGTCGCGCCCAACGTCTCGGTGAGCATGTCGGGCGTGACGATCACCGGCGGCAACTCGCCCAGCGACAACTTTGGCGGGGCGGGCATTTTCGCTGGTGGCCCCGGCAACGCGCTGACGCTGAGCAACTGTGCGGTCAGCGGCAACACCCTGCCGGCAGGTGTTTTTAATGTCGGCGCCGGAGTCAGCTACAGCGGCGGCGGCGTTCTGACGGTCAACAACTGCCAGTTCAGCAATAACACCGCCGTCAACCTGGGCGGCGCGATCAGCTACAGCCTGCTGAACAACCCCGGCGCAGTCGGACAGGGCGGCATTAGCGTCACCAATTCGACATTCACGAACAACTCGTCTGCGGCTTCCGCGTCAGCGGCGGGCGGCGCGATCCGCGTGACCGTCACGACAACGCAGACGCCGAGCGCCTTTACGATCTCGAACAACACCTTCACCGGTAATTCGGCCCCGAACGGCTTCGGCGGAGCTATCGTCGATACTGGCTCGCGGGATGCCACCATTCGCTTCAACCGTTTTGCCAACAACACCGCCTCACAGGGCTCTGGCATCTATAAATCAACTGGCTCGCTCGGCACGATCAACGC
>LJCR01000953.1 GCA_001399705.1 Kouleothrix aurantiaca | reverse complement strand
CCACAATGCCCTTGCAGATCGCCAGCCCCAAACCAGTGCCGTCGGCGTGGCGCTCGGGCGGGGTGGCGCGCACAAATTTCTCGAAGATGCGCTTCTCCAAACCGCGCGGAATGCCCGGCCCGTGGTCGCGCACCACTACGCGCACGGCGTCGCCCGCTACCGCAGCCGCGATCTCAATCGGCGTGTCGGCGGGCGTGTACTTGAGCGCATTTTCCAGCAGGTTGGTCAGCACCTGGTCGATCTCGGTGTAGCTGACGTACACCAGCGGCAGGTCGGCAGGAACATCGACTATGAGCGGGCGGGCGCCGAGGCGCGGGCGCAAGTGAGCGGCGACCGCACCAATTTGCTCGCCGAGGTCGTGCCAATCGCGCGCGGGGTGCACGGCGCCGCTTTCGATCCGCGACATTTCGAGCAAGTTGCCCACCAGCCGGTTGAGGCGGTCGGTTTCGTCATCGACGGCGTGCAGCAAATCGCGCCGTGTGTCGGCATCCCAAACCACGCCCTCGTCAAGCAAGTTCGTCACCGCGCCCTTGATCACCGAAAGCGGCGTGCGCAGATCGTGCGAGACGGACGAGAGCAGCGCGCCTTTGACGCGCTCGGCCTCGGCCTGGGCGCGCATGCGGGCGGCTTCCTCGGCCAGCTGCGCCCGTTCGAGCACCAGCACCAGCTGTGCAGCAATCGTTTCCAGGCGCGCGCGCTCGTCTTCGCTCAGCTCGTCGTGCACCGAGCGCTGCGCCACGCGCAAGACGCCCAGCACGCGCGGGCCAACCCGCAGAAAGGTGTCGATGGAGTGGGCCGGGGTTGGTGGCAGCGCACCCGCCACCGCGCGCTCGCTCAGCAGGCCCTTTTCGTCGTAGATCAGCACGCTGCACATCGGCACATTTACCAGCTGCAGCGTTGTTTGCGCCAGCAGCGGCAGCGCGCGATCCAGCGTCACCTCGGCACTGAGCGCCTGGCTCAGGCCATAGAGCGCCGACAGATCGGCGGCGGTGCGCTCGGCGGCGTTGGCCTCGGCGCGCGCGCGGCTGGCCAGCGTGCTCGTCACCACACCCACCAGCAGGAAGGTCAGCAGGCGCACAATATCTTCGGGGTTGGCGACGGCCAGTGTGTGCAGCGGCGGCACGAAAAAGAAATTAAACGCCAGAAACGCCAGCAGCGATGCCAGAATTGCCGGCACCAGGCCAACGGTCGTCGCGCTCACAAATACCACGAGCAGATACAGCAGGGCGATATTCGTTTCGTGCAGAGCCGGCAACTGCGTCAGCGCAAGTGTGATCAGCGCGACGCCGCCGACGCTCAGGGCATAGCGTCGCTGGGCGCTCCAATGCCGGGTTGCGTTCATGGGCTGCGGTCTACCTTTCCGTTCTCCTTCTCCAAGTGCCCCATGATACCAATTCCTGGCAATTTGGAAAGCGCTTATACAATTTTTACGCGCTTCACGAAAATCTAAATACCTTCCATATGCGATCCTGCTTATACTCTGCACAGCTATAGGTTTTGATGAAGAGGTAAGATATGTTTCGCACTTTTTTCACTGCCCGGCAGCGCCGCCAGCTGGCAGCAGCAACGCGCGACCGCAGTGTGCAGATTGTGCTCTGGGCCGTGTGGACGCTGGCAGTGGTGCTGGTGGCAGTTGCAAGCTGGCACGCCGATACAGTGGCTCAGCGGCCGCTCAACCTGCTTGGCATGAGTATTCATTGTACGCTTGCAGGTTTGGTTGGACTTATTATCATGACAAAAATTGAAATGTGGCTCCAGCCCTGGCGCTTTCACAATTGAGCCGCTGCGTAGGAGAACGCCGTATGCATCTGAGCGATTTCTTTTTCGGCAAGCCACTCGCTAACAACGAGGAAAGCGAATAGCGAGTTGGGCCGCTCGCCGGCATCCCAATGCTCGGGCTGGATGCACTCGCTTCAGCAGCCTACGGCCCCGAAGCCGCGCTCACCATCCTGATTCCGCTCGGCGCGCTGGGCCTGCGCTATATCGGGCCGATCAGCGCGATCATTATTGCCCTGCTGTTTGTGGTGTATTTCTCCTACCGGCAGACGATCGGCGCCTACCCGCACGGCGGCGGCTCGTACACGGTTGCGCGCGAGAATCTGGGCGTGTTCCCAAGCCTGCTGGCCGCCGCCGCCCTGCTGCTCGACTATGTGCTGGTGGTGGCGGTTGGCATTTCGGCCGGCGTGGGCGCGCTGGTGTCGGCACTCCCCTCGTTGCAGCCCTACACGCTTGCGCTCTGCCTGATCATTCTGTTCCTGATTGCCGTTGTGAACCGGCGTGGCGTGCGCGAGTCGGGCGCGGCGTTTATGCTGCCCACCTACCTGTTTATTGGCTGCATGTTTGCGGTGGTGCTGATCGGGCTGGCGAAAGTCGCGCTCAGTGGCGGGCACCCCAGCGCGGTGGCCGCCACTG
>LJCR01000952.1 GCA_001399705.1 Kouleothrix aurantiaca | reverse complement strand
GGTGCGCGCCCAGCGGCGCGGCGTGGCGGCGCATCGTAAAGGGCAGCGCGCCAATGCCGCGCAGGTCTTCGGTGCCGAGCAGGCGCTCTTCCCAAAAGCCGCTCAGCATCGCAAAGCTCTGGCGGTGCGACTTCATGATCGGCACGGCAAAGCCTTGCAGGCGGTAGAGCGCCAGCGCGCCGATCAGCGCCAGCGCCAGCATCGCCAGGCCCAGCCGCCAGTCGTCGCGCAGCAGCAGCGCCACAATCCCGACGATCAGCAGCAGGCTGCCAAGCACGCGCACCACAAATTGCGAGAAGAAATTCGCCAGCGCCGCCACGTCGCCATCCACGCGCTGGATCAGTTCGCCGGGCGTGCGCGCGCTATGAAAGCGCAGATCGAGGCCAAGCACAGGCGCGAGCAGGTCGGCGCGCAGGGCGTTGGTCGCGCTCCAGCTGACATGTTCAGCAAAGTAGGTTTCGGCCACGGCCATGCCCTGCGCCACCAGCGCGAGGCCCATGGTGACAAGCGCCAGCGTCCCCAGCCCACGGCGCGCGCCGCCGCTGGTTGCGCGGTCGATAAAGCGGCCAGCGACGAGCGGCGTACACACCTGCACAGCGATAGTGCCGCCCAGCACCAGCGCCAGCAGCACCATGCGCGGCCACTGCGGGCGCAGGTAGCGCGCGAGTAATTGCCAGTAGCGATTCAGTGTGCGAAACGAGCCCAAACACGCCTCCTTGAAAACTCCAAATCAGTCCAACCATTTCCAGCAAAAAAAGTGTTCACCGTTTCCTCCCTGCGGGTAGCCAAGTGCGCCGGCAACATAAAAGCCACAGGTTGCCCTGTGGCCGCACAACAGCAACGGCCACAGGCAGAACACCTGTGGCCGTTGAAAATAAAACGCCACAGGGCTCAGATACGCCTGTGGCCATTTACATTATGTCGACGCAGCAAACAAAGTTTGGCGATACAGATTCCAAACAAGCGGCCGGGCTACCCGCCGTTGTTGAACCTGTGCTGATCGCCCTAGCTGCGGTGTAGGCTCGCTACATGCCGCCGTTCATGCGATCACGTGTCTTTGTTGCAAGCGTTGGGATTGTTCGTCACCAAGCGCACTTACAGGAGGCACCCACCCGCTACAGTGAGCAGCCCGGAATTGTAAGCGGTTGTTGTCAATGGGGTGTCCTTTCCTTCTAACGTCACGCCCGCAAGTCTACCATAGGCCGGCGGGGCTGGCAAACGGCCAAAAGGCGGAACACAAACGCGCCCCGCCAAGAATGGCGAGGCGCGCTGCAATAGACATGCGTACAGGCTACTGCTTGGGATAGCCCTTGTCTTTCAGGAAGGCGTCAACCTGCGTGCAGATTGCGGGCACCGCCTCGTCGGCAGTTTGCTCGCCGGCCCAGACTTTCTGCAGGCCCGAGTCGATGATCGAGCCGCCCATCTCGTCCCAGTCGGGGAAGTAGCCAAAGCGGCCAACCTTGGCGTTTTCAGCCTCGGTCAGGAAGGCCTGGCGGTTGGCCGGCGGGCTGCCGCTCTTCAGGAAGGCATCCGACTGCGCCACAGTCTTGAGCGCCGGGAAGATTTCGCCCGACAGGGTGTACAGCTTCTCGCCCCCATCGGCGCTCTGCAGCCACGAAAGGAAGGTCCACGCGGCGTCTTTGTTGTCGCTCTTGGCGCTCATCACCCAGGCCGCGCCGCCGGCGCTGGCGGCGCGCTGGCCGTTCGCCGGGATCGGCACCGGGGCGACATCATACTTCAGGCCGGCGGTGTTGAAGGCCGAAACGCGGCTGGAGTTCTGGATGATCATGGCCGCCTGGCCGCTCTGGAACACGGCCGCATCGCCGCCGGCCTGGCTCAGGTCGGCATCGCGCATGGCCAGCTTGTCGTTCATCAGGCCGGCAAAGAACTTGATCGCATCGAGCGCGGCCGGCTCGGTGAGCGTGCACTTCGAGGGGTTGCGCATGTCGTCGAGCATGCTGGCTTTGTTCTGGTTCAGCCACAGCGACCACTTGCCGCCTTCCATCGCCAGGCCATACTGCTTCACGCGGCCGTTCGCCTCAACCACGCTGAGCTTCTGCAGCGCGGCCTTCAGGTCGTCCCAGGTCCACTTATCGGTCGGGTAGGCCACGCCGGCTTTGTCGAGCAGATCTTTGTTGTAGTACAGCGCCTCGACGCCAATATCGCGCGGGAAGCCGTAGATTTTGTTCTGGTAGGAAGACGACTCAAGCAGCGCTGGCCAGTAATCGCCGGTGTTGTAGCTGCTCTTCTGGATGTAGGGCGTCAGGTCTTCGAGCACGCCGGTGGCGGCGTAGCTGGGTGTGTGGGCCACAGGAACAGCCCGTCGGGGACCTGGCTGGAATCGCCGCTGGCCCACAGCGTCTTCAGCTTGGTGAAATAATCGTCCCCCGGCTGGTGCCAGATCTCGATCTTG
>LJCR01000951.1 GCA_001399705.1 Kouleothrix aurantiaca | reverse complement strand
GCCCTGGCGAGGCCGGGGCCCAGCACCTGCAGCGGATCGTGCTCGTGGCGAATTCGGAATGATCGGCGGGACAACAGGCAGTGCGCCATACCAGCTCCGCTTGATCACTTGTGTTTTCTGGTGCTGTGCCCCCAGCAATGCTGGGGGCACAGCACCAGAAAAAGAAAATTCGGGGGGCGGCGAAGCCGCCCCCGAACCCCCACAGCGTGCCAGTATTCTTGCGGATTTAGTAGCGCATAATCGCCGCAAAGGGGCCTGATTCGGGCATCTGCGCGCCGGTGCCAGCGTAGATCGTGCTGTCGTGCCGAACGCACTCGATCGCGGCGAGGTTCAGAAGATCGCTGTTGCGTGGTCCGGCCTGATCGTACAGCGCCAGCTCGCCGCTGACTGGATCGAAGGTGCCTGGCTGCTTCTGGCCAGCGGCCAGGAAAAGTGTTTCGACCCGCCCCTGGTATGCTGCGGGAACGATCGCGCGCAGGTAGTTTGTGGCCAGCGCCGGTTGCGTGGCGCGCAGGTGCAGATAGCGCTCGATCGCATCCGCGTGCGCGCGCTCAAAATACGGCTCCACCAGCGCCCATGCCCGCGCCTGCAAGCTGTCGATGCCAAGTTCATCGGGGTTGGTCGCGATCTCGGCTTCGAGAACATGGGCATAGGTGTTGGCGGCGCGATACAGTGGCAGCAAATAAGCAATGCCGGCCAGCAGCAGCGGCGCTTGAGCGTTGTGCAGCGCGTGGCGAACGCCATGCTCGACTTGCTGGAAGTAGCGCAGCGCCTCCTCCTTGATGGCTGCAACATCGCGCGCGCCCTGGCCGTGGAAGATCGGCCCCCGCTCGCCGCCGCTGCCGGGCACGCCCGAATGCCACTGCGGGTTCTTGGCAAACTCATCGTACTTGAGGGCGTCGCGCAGGCTCGCTGGCACGTGCTCAAGTGCGATCGAGCTCAGGCCGTAGCGTGTTCCTGCAAACAGCCGCGTGCCGCCGAGGCCAATCGTCAGCAGGTAGAACTGGCCGTCGTGCGATACCAGTGGCAGCAGCGGCGTGATCCGGCGCAGCGTTTCGGCTGGTGGCACTGCGCGTCGCGTGCCGAAGCGGTAGGTCGGCGCGGCGGTTTCTGCCGAAAGGTTGCGCCAAAGATCACTCATCGGCGTTTTCTCGTCCGGCTGTGCATCAGAAGATAACAATCTCGTCCCCTGTGTTTCGTATGTTTGGGCGTGTTTCTGCCGATAGCATATGGATCAGGCGCGACAGGCGACAGATGGCGCGAAGAGCTTTAGGCAACGCTAGTGTTGTTCAGGCACCGTCAGGTTTACGTTCGATCGGGATACGGGCCGATCATCGACTTCAGGCATTCGGCTGTGCTGCAGCAGCATGGCCCCAATCGCACCATAGACCAGCGCCAGAAACAGGCCGAGCGTGTCTTCAAGCGGCGTGAGTGGATCGCTGATCTTGATCACGGCGACGATTTCTGTATATGCCCCAATGGCAAGCATCGCCCAGGGAGCCAGCACCGATCGGCTGCGCTGCAGCAGCGTGGCGGCGGTGCCAAGCAGCCACAGCCCAAGTAATACCTCGGAAAACAAGCGGATTTCTTTGCCGGTGTCGGCAAATAAATCGCCCAGCAGCAGAATGGCGGCGCTGTCGCCCGGTGTGCGGATATACGCGCTCGCAACCAGTGGCGACGTGGTGTAGACCAGCACCAGCCCAACTATTGCCAGGAGAATTGCTGCGTACCCAAGCTTCGCGCAGATCGCGATCACGCCCGATCCACGGGTGTTGGTGTTTGCGTAAGCCGCGACGAGCGCGCCGGGCAGCGGCAGCAGCAGGGCCTGCGAAATAAAGTACAGCAGCCACAGCCCGCCATACAAGCGTGCGTGCTGCGCAAGCCACGGCAGCAGGCTCGCACGATCGTCCAGCATCGCGAAGGTAAAGCCAGCGCGGGGCAGCACACCGAACAAATAGGCAATTGTTGCGCCGAATGCCAGCCCGGAACCAATGGCAGCCATGCCACTCCACCTGGTGATCGTCGAGCGCTTCCGATCGTGCTGCATAGCAGTTCTCCTGAAACCTGCGAAATTGATCCGGTGCGGCATGGTAATGCGGTGGCAGGGCGAATGCGCCGCCCTGCCCCGCGGTGAACTCCTGCCTACGGAATGTTGACTCGCGTATCGCCCTGCCCGGCGTTGAAGTCGCTAGCCGTGTCGTTGTTCGCGCCACCGTCGAAACGGTCGGCACCCGAACCACCCGTCAGCGTGTCGTTGCCGTTCTCGCCATACAGCCCGTCGTTGTTTCCCCCGCCGTCGAGTGTGTCGTTGCCATCGCCCGCGCGCAGTGTGTCGTTGCCATCGCCGCCGCGCAGCGCGTCGTCGCCCTTGCCGCCCAGCAGCGTGTCAGTGCCATCTTCGCCACACAGCCGGTCG
>LJCR01000950.1 GCA_001399705.1 Kouleothrix aurantiaca | reverse complement strand
CCATCGGCGCCGTTGTAGTTGGCGTTGGGCGTGTGGGTGAAGCTGCCATCGCTGTTGAGCGTGAGCGTGCCGTGAGCTGGGCTGTTCACCAGCACAGCGCTCAGCGCATCGCCGTCAGGGTCGCTGTCGTTGGCGAGCACGCCGGGCGCGCTGACTGTGAGCGCCGTATCCTCATCGGTGCTGTAGCTATTGTTTGTCGCGCCCGGCGCGTCGTTGACCGCGTTCACCGTGATGCTGACCGTCGCCACATTCGAGTCGGCCGTGCCGTCGTTCGCCTTGTAGCTGAAGCTGTCGGCGCCGTTGTAGTTAGCGTTGGGCGTGTAGGTGAAGCTGCCGTCGCTGCTAAACGCAAGCGTACCGTGTTGCGGGTCGCTCAGCTTGATGGCCGTGAGCGTGTCGCCATTGTCATCCGTGTCGTTTCCGAGCACGTTGCCCGTCAGCTCGGTGTCCTCATCGGTGCTGTAGCTGTCGTTCTTTGCCACTGGTGCGACGTTCTCGGCCACGTCGCTGACGTTGATGGTAAACACCTGCTCGAAGAACAAGCCGCCGTTGTCGGTGCTGCGCACGCGAATCGAGTAGCTGTTCTTGCTCTCGTAGTCGAAGCTGGCAGCCGTCCTGAGTGTGTTGCCGCTGATCGTGAAGCTGCCGTTGTCGGTGCTGCCCGTGCCGCCGACCAGGCTATAGGTGAACGTGCTGCCCGTGTCCACGTCGGTGGTGGCGAAGGTACCTACGGTCGTGTCAGACGGCTCATTCTCAGACACGCTATTGTTGCTTAGGCTGATGGCCGTCGGAGCGTCATTCACCGCGTTGACCGTGATGCTGACGGTCGCCACATTCGAGTTGCTCGCGCCGTTGTTGGCTTTATAGGTGAAGCTATCTGCGCCGTTGTAGTTGGCTGCTGGCATGTAGGTGAAGCTGCCACTGCTATTGAGCGTGAGCGTGTCATGAGCAGGGTCGCTCACCTTGACCGCCGTAAGTGGCTTGTTTGCCGGATCGGTATCATTGCCCAGCACGCCTGGCGCTGCGACGGTGAGCGCGGTATCCTCATCCGTGCTGTAGCTGTCGTTGTTCGCAGTCGCGCAGCCTTGTATGACCGGCGGATTGCCACTGATCGTGCCCGTCACGCTGCCGCCGCACATGACCGTAATGGTCCCGTCATTTTGGAATGTGAACTGTTCAACCGTAAGGTTTGCGCCTGAGGCAACGGTGAGCGTGCCAGTGTTCGTCGAATCTCCGTACGTATGTAGTGAAGAGCCACTATCCAATTGGAGCGTGCCATTGTTCGTAATGTAGGCAACGTTCACGCGTGACAGTTGTATCACCAGCGTATCGCCGGAGGCAATCGTTTGCGGTGCGTCGGAATAAAAGCTGCATCTTCCGTTACTGTAGCTCCCACCTCGAGTCTCACACGAGGCTTGATCATTGAGGTAACTTGTTGCCGCAAATGCAGATGGAACACGCAGTGTCGCAAGCGCAAGTACAAGAACCAATATCAATGAACGAGATAACACACGTAGCTGTCGCATACAAACTCCTCCATATGAAAGACTTGTAGATACTCACCCAATACAATCAAACTGCCATCACTTTGCACCTGCTCATCACAAGAACATTGCTGCTCATCACTCCTTCCTGATGTGCCCTTCCCAGTTGAAATGTCAGGATTGTCAACCCATCATGCTCTAATGGGATATTTTCTTTTTATACTCGCTGTCGCACAATGAAGGTGTTTCTCCTTGATGTTCGTCGACGATACAAAGAGATAGGTTCAGAAGGTTTTTCGATCCGCACCAAGCTATCGCTCCAGCTATTCGTTTCATTCGGGAGGTTAGTCGTGCGTGCAAAAACGCAAAACACTCCTCCAGCGTATTGAAGTGTCGATGTGTCGGGCTGGCGGCGCGCGCGGTATGTGTATTCAGCCCGACCAGCGTCAGCACCAGTGCGAGTGCCGCAATGAGGCGCGCGAGGCGTGCCAGAGCGCTGTTCTGCTTGTTCATAATCAATTCCGTTCCCCTTGTGTAAGCAACAATTTCCGATCACACGGTGATGGCGGATACTGTGGGTGTTGAATGTCTGGTGACAGGGTAGCCGCGCCCCATTAGTACATCATTTGCTGATCATTAGCTGGCGGGCATTTCTGGCTGCATTTTCGCGCGGGTACGCGCCTGCGCGCCATTTCAAAGAATGCAGGCAAAAGGTGTTGGCAGAGGGGATTTTTGAGCCTTCTTAATACGTTTTGGACCAGTGAGTGACACTATCATATGGGCTTGGCGTGACACACCTGCTGATTTTTGCCGCCCGCCCGCACTGCGCTTTCGCAGCGGCGCAGGGCCTTTGCAGAGTGTGGGAAGACAGTGACAGGGTGACAGGAGCGTGTTTGTCATCCTGTCACCCTGTCGCCCTCCAATCGCTATCCG